>NZ_JBAMDC010000360.1:0-6545 GCF_036961605.1 Streptomyces sp. KLMMK | reverse complement strand
GCCTCACAGCAGGTCGCTGAGGACGCCCGTCCAGTGCCGGACCACGCGGTCGCGTCTGGCGCTGTCGTCGGTGAGCAGGGTCGCGAGGCCCAGGCCCCGGCACATGTCCAGGAAGCCCTGGACCGTTTCGCGCACGCCCGCGCGGCGTTCGTCGGCGCCGAGGAGTTCCAGCGCCATCCGGTGGACCTCCCGGCCGACCCGCGCCTCCAGTTCGGTGACCCGGGCCCGCAGTGCGTCGTCGTTGGCGGCGGCGACCCACAGTTGCAGGGCCGCGCGGAACAGCGGGCCCGTGTACAGGTCCACGAGCTGGCCGACGGCCAGGTGCGTACGGGCCGGGCCGATGATCAGCTGCACCTGGGGCAGCAGGCCGCGCACGGCGGCCGACCGCTGTTCGGCCACGTACTCCACCGCGGCCGTGAACAGGTCCTCCCGGGTGCGGAAGTGGTGCTGGGCGGCCCCCCGCGAGACGCCCGCGCGCTCGGCGACGACGGCGACGGTCGAGCCGGCCCAGCCGTGCTCGGCGAGGCAGGCGATGGCCGCTTCGAGGAGGCGCCGGCGCGTGGCGCGGCTGCGGTCCTGCTTGGGAAGGCTCAGCGCGTCCATTCCGGCTCCCTGCGCTCCAGGAAGGCGGTCATGCCCTCGCGGGCCTCGGCGGAGCCGAAGAGCCGGGCGGACAGCTCGGTCAGCCGGGCCGTATCGCGGTCGAAGGCCCGCCGCACGTCGGCCGTGGCCAGGGCCTTGGACTCGGCGAGCCCCTGGGGCGAGCCGCGCCGCAGCCCGTCCAGGACCGGTCCGAGGTCCTGCTCCTCCGCCGTGACCAGCCCGATGCGTACGGCCTCAGCCGCCCCGAACCGCTCGCCGGTCAGGTAGTAGCGGGCCGCCGCCCGCGCGTCCAGGCGCGGCAGCAGCGGCAGGGATATGACGGCGGGCGCGAGCCCCAGCCGGGCCTCGGTGAAGGCGAAGGAGGACGCCTCCCCCGCCACGGAGATGTCACAGGACCCCAGCAGCCCCAGCCCGCCGGCGCGCACATGGCCGTTCACCCGGGCCACCACCGGCTTGGGCAGCTCCACCACCGCGCGCATCAGCCGTACGAGGGCCTGCGGCCCGTCCGTGCCCGTCTCTCTCAGATCGGCGCCCGAACAGAAGGTGTTGCCCGCGTGGCTCAGCAGGACCGCACGCGTACCGGCATCCTCCGCGGCCTCGGCCAGGCCCTCCAGCAGCTCGGCGACCAGCCGGGAGGACAGGGCGTTGCGGTTGTGCGGGGAGTCCAGGGTCAGCGTGGTGATGCCTTGCTCCGAGGAGCGGTGGACCAGTTTCACGTATGCCGCCTTTCTCAGTACGACTTGGGCAGGCCGAGCGTGTGGTGCGACACGTAGTTGAGGATCATCTCGCGGCTGACCGGGGCGATCCGCGCCACCCTCGACGCCGTGAGCAGCTGGGCGAGCCCGTACTCGGAGGCGAGGCCGTTGCCGCCGAGGGTGTGCACGGCCTGGTCGACGGCGCGGACGGCGGCTTCGGCGGCGGCGTACTTGGCCATGTTGGCCGCTTCGCCCGCCCCCATGTCGTCACCCGAATCGTAGAGATGGGCCGCCTTCAGCATCATCAGCCGGGCGAGCTCGACCTCGATGTGCGACTGGGCCAGGGGGTGAGCAATGGCCTGGTGGGCGCCGATGGGCTCGCGCCAGACCGTCCGCGTACGGGCGTAGCCGACGGCCCGGCCCAGGGCGTAGCGGCCCATGCCGATGGCGAAGGCGGCGGTCATGATGCGCTCGGGATTGAGGCCGGCGAAGAGCTGGAGCAGACCGGCGTCCTCGTCACCGACCAGGGCATCGGAGGGCAGCCGCACACCGTCGAGAGTGAGCTCGAACTGCTTCTCGGGGGAGGCGAGTTCCATAGGAATCGAGCTCCTCCGGAACCCGGGGGCGTCCCTGTCCACGATGAACAGGCACGGCTTGAGCTTCCCCGTCCGCTCGTCCTCCGTACGACCCACGATCAGCGTCGCCTCAGCAACGTCCACGCCGGAAATGAAGACCTTCCGACCACTGAGAACCCACCCGCCGCCCTCCCGCCGCGCGGTCGTCGTGATGCGGTGCGAGTTCGATCCGGCGTCGGGCTCGGTGATGCCGAACGCCATCTTCGTCGTCCCGGCCGCGATCCCGGGCAGCCAGCGCCGCTTCTGCTCCTCCGTGCCGAAGCGGGCGATCACCGTGCCGCAGATGGCGGGCGAGACGACCATGAGCAGCAGGGGGCAGCCCGCGGCGCCGAGCTCCTCCAGGACGATGGCGAGCTCGGCCATGCCGCGGCCGCCGCCCCCGTACTCCTCCGGGAGGTTGACGCCCAGGTAGCCGAGCTTGCCGGCTTCCTCCCACAGCTCGTCGGTGTGCTTGCCGTCGCGGACCGCAGCGGTGACGTACTCCCTCCCGTACCGCTTCCCGAGGGCGGTGACGGCGGCGCGCAGATCCTGGTGTTCCCGGGTCTCGGCGAGACTCATGACAACGGCTCCTTCGGATCCTCGGTGACGACGGCGAGCAGGGCGCCGACCTCGACCTGGCGGCCGGGGGCGGCGTGCAGGGAGGTGAGCGTGCCGGAGGACGGAGCGACGATGCGGTGCTCCATCTTCATGGCCTCCAGCCAGAGCAGGGGCCGGCCCCTCTCGACCGCACACCCCTCGGCGACCCCGTCCGCGAGGCGGACCACCGTGCCCGGCATGGGCGCCAGGAGGGAACCGGGCGCCGCGGGCACGGCGCCGGGGTCGGGGAAGCGCGGCAGGGAGGTGAACGTGTGGGCGCCCGACGGAGCGTCCACGTATACGCGGTCGTCGTATGCGGACACGGCGTACGGGGTGCGGAGGCCGTTCACCTCCAGGAGCACGTGGCCGCGGTCCGCTCCGACCAGCCGGATGCCGGTGGCGCCTTCGGCCTCCAGGCCGTGCCGGGTGAGGCGGTAGCGCACGGTGTGCACGGTGCCGTCCGGCTCCGAGCGGTAGCGCTTCTCCTGCGGCCGGGAAGGAAGATTGCGCCAGCCGCCGAAACGGGAGCGGCCTTGTGCGTCCGCCACGGCCGCGGCGAGGGCGGCGACTGCCGCGCCGTCGGCGCGCGGTGCGGTCAGCCCGGTCAAGTGCCGCTCGTAGAAAGAGGTATCCATACGCCCGGCGGCGAATTCCTCGTGCCGGAGCGACCGTACGAGGAGGTCGCGGTTGGTGACGGGCCCGTGGATGCGGGCGCGCTCCAGCGCGTGCGCCAGGAGGCGGACGGCCTCCGGCCGGGTGGGAGCCCAGGCGATCACCTTCGCGAGCAGCGGGTCGTAGTACGGGGTGACCGTGTCACCGGACCCGACACCCGCGTCAACGCGAAGGTATCCCGCGCCTGCGGCACGGCCTTCGGCCCACCCACCCGCCGGTTGAAGGATGTCGGGGGCACCGGCCGCTGGTGGCGTACGGCGGGAGGGGGTGGGGGCGCAGGGGTTGGGGTCCGGGGCGCTGACGTGTATTTGCGGGCCCGATGCGGAAGAGGGCTCCGCTGCACCGCCGGGCACGGGCCCGTAAATATACGGCCCCGGACCCCCACCCCGGAGCCCCCGCCACCGGACCCGAGACGCACCCGCACCCACCGACAGCTCCCGCACCACACCGGTCTGCGGCCGCCACCCGGCCCCCGGATCCTCCGCGTACAGCCGAGCCTCCACCGCGTGGCCCGAGGGCCCCGACGGCCCCGGCGGCACGGCGTCCAGCGCCGCCCCCTCCGCCACCCGGATCTGCAGTGCCACCAGGTCCAGCCCGTACACCGCCTCCGTCACCGGATGCTCCACCTGCAGGCGCGTGTTCATCTCCAGGAAGAACGCCTGCCCGTCCTTCACCAGGAACTCCACCGTCCCGGCCCCCACGTACCCGACGGCCCGCGCCGCGGCCTCCGCAGCCTCGCCGAGCACCCCCCGCAGCTCTTCGGGGAGCCCCGGGGCCGGCGCCTCCTCGATCACCTTCTGGTGCCGCCGCTGCAGGGAGCAGTCACGCGTCCCCAGCACCCGCACGCCCCCGTGCGCGTCAGCCAGGACCTGCACTTCCACGTGCCGCCCGCCTTCCACGTACGGCTCGGCGAAGACTTCGTCGTCGCCGAAGGCGGCCTTGGCCTCCGCCCGCGCGGAGGCGAGCTCGGACTCCAGCAGGGCGGGGTCGCGTACGACGCGCATCCCGCGCCCGCCCCCGCCCGCCGCGGCCTTGAGGATCAACGGCGGCTGCCCGAAGGGCGCCTCCCCGGCGGACGCCGCCAGCACCGGCACCCCCGCCTCCGCCATGATCCGTTTGGCGCGCGTCTTCGAGGCCATCGCCTCGATCACCCCGGGCGGCGGCCCGATCCACACCAGCCCCGCCCGCTCCACGTCCCGGGCGAACTCCGCGCTCTCGGAGAGGAACCCGTACCCCGGATGCACGGCGTCCGCGCCCGCGGCGAGCGCGGCCCGCACCACGGCGTGCCCCCGCAGATACGTATCCGCGGCAGCGACCCCGGGCAGCCGCACCCCCGCATCGGCTTCCCGTACGTGCAACGCACCGGCGTCGGCGTCCGAGTACACGGCGACGGTACGAATGCCCAGCTCCCGGCACGTGCGGAAGACCCTGCAAGCGATCTCGCCCCGGTTGGCGACAAGCAGCGACCCGATCACTCGACCCTCACCCTCCCCATCCCCTCACCCTCACGTCACCCTCACGTCCGAAAGACCCCGAACCCACCCCGCACGCCCTCGACCGGCGCCGTATGGATCGCCGACAGGCACATCCCCAGCACGGTCCGCGTGTCCCTCGGGTCGATGACGCCGTCGTCGTAGAGCCGCCCGGAGAGGAACGCGGGCAGGGACTCCGACTCGATCTGCCGCTCGACCATGGCCCGCAGCGCGGCGTCGGCGTCTTCGTCGTACGCCAGCCCCTTGGCCTCGGCCGATGCGCGGGCGACGATCGACAGGACCCCGGCGAGCTGCTGCGGCCCCATGACGGCGGCCTTGGCGCTGGGCCAGGCGAACAGGAACCGGGGGTCGAAGGCCCGCCCGCACATGCCGTAGTGCCCGGCCCCGTAGGAGGCCCCCATGAGCACCGACAGGTGAGGAACCCTGGAGTTCGCCACCGCATTGATCATCATCGCGCCGTGTTTGATGATGCCGCCCTGCTCGTAGGTCTGCCCGACCATGTATCCGGTCGTGTTGTGCAGGAAGACGAGCGGCACGTCGCGCTGATTGGCCAACTGGATGAACTGCGCGGCCTTCTGCGACTCCTCGCTGAAGAGAACACCCTGCGCATTGGCGAGGACCCCCACGGGATACCCGTGGATACCGGCCCACCCGGTAACCAGACTGCTCCCGTACCGCGCCTTGAACTCGTCGAAGTCCGACCCGTCCACCACACGCGCGATGACTTCGCGAGGATCGAAGGGCACCTTCAGGTCGCCCGGCACGATGCCGAGCAGCTCCTCCTCGTCATACAGAGGAGGCTCGCCGATCTCCGGATCGGCATGCGCCTTGCGCCAGTTGAGCCGCGCAACCACACGCCGTGCCGAACGCAGCGCGTCGAGCTCGTCGACGGTGAAGTAGTCGGCGAGACCGGACACGCGCGCGTGCATCTCCGCACCGCCCAGCGACTCGTCGTCACTCTCCTCGCCCGTGGCCATCTTCACCAGCGGCGGCCCGCCGAGGAACACCTTCGACCGCCCCTCCACCATGATCACGTGATCCGACATGCCGGGGACGTACGCGCCCCCGGCCGTCGAATTGCCGAACACCACGGCCACGGTGGGGATCCCGGCGGCCGACAGCCGCGTCAGGTCCCGGAACAGCCCGCCTCCCGGGATGAAGATCTCCTTCTGGCTCGGCAGGTCGGCGCCGCCGGACTCGACGAGCGAGACGACGGGCAGCCGGTTGGCGAACGCGATCTCGTTCGCCCGCAAGGCCTTCTTCAGGGTCCAGGGGTTGCTGGCCCCGCCGCGCACGGTGGGGTCGTTGGCCGTGATGACGCACTCGACGCCCTCGACCACCCCGATGCCGGTGACGAGCGAGGCGCCCACCGTGCAGTCGCTGCCCCACCCGGCCAGCGGGGAGAGCTCCAGGAACGGCGTGTCCGGGTCGATCAGCAGCTCCACCCGCTCTCGGGCGAGGAGCTTGCCCCGCGCCCGGTGCCGGGCGACGTACTTCTCCCCGCCTCCGGCCAGGGCCCGCGCGTGCTCCGCCGCGATCGCGTCGAGCCGTTCCAGCATCGCCGTCCGGTGGGCGGCGTACTCCGCGCCCGAGGTGTCGAGCCGGGACACCAGCGCCGTCACAGCAGCACCTCCGGTATGTCCATGTGCCGGGCGCGCAGCCACTCGCCCAGGGCCTTGGCCTGCGGGTCGAAGCGGGCCTGGGAGGCGACGCCGGCGCCGAGGAGCCCGCCGACGGTGAAGTTGAGGGCGCGCAGGCCCGGGTAGACGTGGCGGGTGACGGGGAGCCGGGCGGTCTCCGGCAGGAGCCGGCGGAACCGCGCTCCGGTGAGCTCGTGGGCCAGCCAGCGCCACGCCGCGTCCGTGCGCACC
>NZ_JBAMDC010000036.1:0-38163 GCF_036961605.1 Streptomyces sp. KLMMK | reverse complement strand
TGTTACATCACCGGCGGGCTCGGCGGGGCTGCCGTGGCCGGCACGACCGGCTCGGCCTGGGGCGTCGCCGCCGCGACGTTGAGCAGCTCGGCCGTGTGGTGGCTGCAGCTGCGGCGCGCCCTGCGCGAGCACCACCCGACCCCCCATCCGTGAAGTGAGGACGCCATGACCGCCCACCCCCGGCTCAGCATCGGCCTGCCCGTCCACAACGGCGAGGAGTACCTCGCCGAGGCGCTCGACGCCCTGCTCGGCCAGACCTACGAGGACTTCGAGCTGGTCATCTCCGACAACGCCTCGACCGACGGAACCCGGGACATCTGCCGCCGGTACGCCGAGAAGGACTCGCGCATCCGGTACATCCGGCTGCCCCGGAACATCGGCGCCGCGCCGAACCACAACTATGTGTTCACCGAGTGCCGCGGCGAGCTGTTCAAGTGGGCCTCGCACGACGACCTGTACGCCCGGGACCTGCTGCGGCGCTGCGTATCGGCGCTGGACGAGCGGCCGGACATCATCCTGGCGCACGCCGACCAGGCGGTCATCGACGGCGACGGCCGGGTGAAGGTCCCGTACGAGTACACACTCGCCACCGACTCGCCGCTCGCGCCGGAGCGCTTCCGCAGCATGCTGTTCGAGCCGGGCGGCGACGACTTCTACGGTGTGATGCGGGCCGACGTGCTGCGCCGGGTGAAGCCGCACGACAGCTACCACCACGCGGACCGCACGTTCGTCGCCGAGATCGGCCTGCACGGGCCCTTCCACCAGGTGCCGGAGCTCCTGTACTTCCGCCGCGACCATCCCACCCGCGCCGAGCGGGCGAACCCCTCCAAGCGCTCCCGGTGCGTCAACCTGGACCCGCGCCGGGCCGGCCCCCTGCACCCGACACCCCGGCTGCTCGCCGAGTACGTCTGGGGCTTCGTCGCGGCCGTCCGGCGGGCGCCGTTGTCCCCGGCCGACCGGCGCGCCTGCTACCGCCACCTGGCGGCCTGGATGGTCAGCCGGGCCCGGCCGGGCGCCGGCGAGCGGGTCGAGGACCGCGCCCCGGTCGACCCGGCCCGGCTCACCGTCTCCGTCGACGATCTGGTGGCCGGCCGTGAGGGGCGGCGGGCATGAGGCCTCCGGTGCGCGTCGGGGTGTTCGGCCTGCTCGGCTCCGGCAACCTCGGCAACGACGGGTCGCTCGAAGCCGTGCTCGGGTATCTCCGCGCCGAGCACCCGGAGGCGGTCGTGGACGCGCTGTGCGGCGGACCCGAGGTCGTCGCGACCCGGTACGGAATCCCCGCGACGCGGCTGCACTGGTACCGCGGGGAGTACCGGACCGCGTCGCGTGCAGGCGCGATCGCGGCGAAGGGGCTGGGCAAACTCGTCGACGCCTTCCGCACCGCTGCCTGGGTGCGCCGGCACGACGTGGTGATCGTGCCGGGCATGGGCGTCCTGGAGGCCACGCTGCCGCTGCGGCCGTGGGGCTTCCCGTACTCACTGTTCCTGCTCTGCGCGACCGGCCGGCTGTTCGGCACCCGGGTCGCGCTGGTCGGCGCCGGCGCCGCCGCGATCGGCAACCGGCCGACCCGGGCCCTGGTGCGCTGGTCCGCGAAGCTGGCCGCGTACCGGTCGTACCGGGACGCCCTGTCCCGCGACGCGATGCGGGAGATGGGCGTGAACACCGCGCGCGACGAGGTCTACCCGGACCTCGCCTTCGCCCTGCCGACGCCGCCGTCGAGTACGACGCCGGGCCCGGTCTGCGTCGGCGTCATGGACTTCCACGGCGGCGACGACGACCGCGCCCGGGCCGAGGAGATCCACCGGCGCTACCTCGAAGGGACGACCCGGTTCGTCCGCGCGCTGGCCGAGGAGGGCAGGACGATCCGGCTGCTCACCGGCGACGAGGTCGATGAGCCGGTGGTCGCCGCGATCCTCGACGCAGTGGACTCGCCTCTGGTCACCGCGGCCGAGGCGGCCTCGCTGACCGACCTCATGAAGGAGATGGCGGCTGCCGGCACCGTGGTGGCGACCCGGTACCACAACCTGATCTGCGCGCTGAAGGTCGGCACGCCGACGCTCGCCCTCAGCTATGCGGCGAAGAGCGACGCGCTCATGGCACAGATGGGGCTGGGCGCGTATTGCCACCCGGCTCGGGAGGTCGACGCCGACCGGCTGCTGGAGCGGTTCCGGGCGCTGGAACAGCGATCGGCGGAGCTGCGGCGGACCCTCACCGAGCGGAACCTGGTCGCCGCCCGGCGCCTTGAGCACCAGTTCACCGCCTTGACCGCGGCCCTCTTCCCAACGGCCGCCCAGGCCCAGGCCCAAGCCCACGCCCATGACCGTGACCACGCCCATGCCCACACCCATGACCATGACCATGACCATGACCTGCGGGAGGCTCCATGAAGGCGACGGAAGTCCCGGCGATCACCGGCGCGTACCTGTTCGAGCCGACGCCGTACGCCGACGAGCGCGGCTTCTTCTGCCGCACCTTCGACGCCGACGTATTCCGTTCGGTGGGCCTCGACCCGGACGCCTTCGTCCAGGACAGCGTGTCCCGCTCGGTCCGGGGCGTACTGCGCGGCCTGCACCTGCGCTCCGGCGCCGGCGAGGCCAAGCTGGTGCGGTGCTCGTACGGGAGGATCTTCGACGTCGTCGTGGACCTGCGGACGGACTCGCCGACCTACCGCAACGTGGCCGTCTTCGAGCTGTCCGGCGAGACGCAGGTGACCCTTTACATCCCGGCGGGGTGCGCGCACGGCTTCCAGGCCCTGACCGAAACCGCCGACGTCTCGTACCGGATCGACCGCCCGCACGATCCGGCCGAGGACGTGACGATCGCCTTCGACGACCCGGAGCTCGCCGTCCCCTGGCCGCTGCCGGCCATATCGATGTCCGAGCGGGACCGGGAGGCACCGAGCCTCGCAGAGGTCCTGAAGCAAGAAGAAGGGTGAAGCCCGCGTGGACACTGAGGACGCTGAGGGCACTGAGGAGTTCCTCCTGCCCCGGTCGCGGCTGGCGAACGAGCGGCTGCACGCCGTGATTCCCGGAGGCGCGCACACGTACGCCAAGGGGGACGACCAGTACCCCGAGAACCTGGCCCCGGTCATCAGCCACGGCCGCGGTGCCCACGTGTGGGACATCGACGGCAACCGCTACATCGAGTACGGCTCCGGCCTGCGGTCGGTCAGCCTCGGCCACGCCCACCCACGCGTGACCGAGGCGGTGCGGCGGGAGATCGACCGCGGCAGCAATTTCGTGCGGCCGTCCATCGTCGAGGCCGAGGCCGCGGAACGCTTCCTGGCCACGGTGCCGACCGCCGAGATGGTGAAGTTCGCGAAGAACGGCTCCGACGCCACCACCGCCGCGGTGCGCCTCGCTCGCGCGGTCACCGGGCGCCGGCGGGTGGCCGTCTGCGGCGACCATCCGTTCTTCTCCGTCGACGACTGGTTCATCGGCACGACGCCGATGTCCGCCGGCGTTCCGGCGGAGACCAACGAGCTCACCGTGGCGTTCCCGTACGGGGACCTGGCCGCCACGGAGGAGATCCTGACCCGCTACCAGGACGAGGTCGCCTGCCTGATCCTCGAACCCGCCACCCACACGGAGCCGCCGCCCGGCTACCTCGCAGGCCTGCGCCGACTGGCCGACCGCCACGGCTGCGTACTGATCTTCGACGAGATGATCACCGGCTTCCGCTGGTCCGAGGCGGGCGCCCAGGGCCTGTACGGCGTCGTCCCCGACCTCTCCACCTTCGGCAAGGCGCTGGGCAACGGGTTCGCCGTCTCCACGCTCGCCGGGCGCCGCGACCTGATGGAGCGGGGTGGGTTGCGCCACTCCGGCGACCGGGTGTTCCTGCTCTCCACCACGCACGGTGCCGAAACGCACTCGCTGGCCGCCGCGATGGCCGTGCAGACCACCTATGCCGAGGAGGGCATCACCGCGCGGCTGCACGCCCTCGGCGAGCGGTTGGCCGCCGGTGTCCGCGAGGCCGCGGCTGGCATGGGCGTCGGCGACCACATCGTCGTCCGGGGCCGGGCCAGCAACCTGGTCTTCGCCACCCTCGACGAGAACCGGCAGCCGTCGCAGCACTACCGCACCCTGTTCCTGCGCCGGCTCCTCGCGGGCGGAGTACTGGCCCCGTCGTTCGTCGTGAGCAGCGCGCTCGGCGACGCCGACATCGACCGCACCGTCGACGTGGTGGCCCAGGCATGTGCGGTGTACAGGAAGGCACTGGACGCCGGTGACCCCACCCCCTGGCTGGGCGGGCGACCGGTGAAGCCCGTGTTCCGCCGCTTGGCGTGACGTCAGCGACGCTCCCGCCAGTCGACCAGCTGGTCGGCCGTCCGGTCGACCAGCCACGCGGTCGCCGGTATCACCGCCAGCGCGGTGCACCAGCCGCCGAGGACGTCGGTCGGGTAGTGCGCGCCCAGGGCGACCTGGGCCCAGCCCATGGTGGCGCCGGCAACCAGCGCCGCGGCGAGCACGAACATCGTGCCGGCCGACCTGCCGAGGCCGAGCCTGCCGGTCGCGAGCAGCGCCAGCACCAGGGCGAGCGCGGTGAAGAAGGCGGTGTGTCCGCTCGGATAGGACAGGTTGCCGGCGCCATGGATGGTGCGTTCCACCAGGGACTTGATCAGCGTCGCCACCCCCACGCTGATGCCGGCCCCGGCAACGACGAACACCGCCGCGCGAGGGCGCCGAAGCAGCAGGCAGCCCGTCACGGCGGCCACGACCAGCGCCGCCGCTCCCACGGGCTCCCCCAAGAAGTCCGCGGCCAGAGCGACGCGCCGCCACGGCGGCTGCACACTGTCCGCCGTCGGCCGGACGATCCACCTGTCCACCCCGCCGGGCTCGCCGTGGCCGGCGTACAGGACCCCTAGCACGACGACGACCAACGCGGCGAGGCCCGCAATCAGCCCGAGCCACGCACGCAGCGACGAGGGCAGCACGGCGGGCGCCGACCGGCCGGTCACACGCCCACCGCGCCCGGCCGACCAGCGGCAGTGACCGTCTTGTCCGCCGTGCGCGACGTCGGGCGTTGCGCAAGTCCGGGCACGCCACGGCCTATGTAGTGTCCCGTCAGCGCGAACTGGGCTGCGCCGACTTCCGGGTCCGCTCCGGCCAAACGATCCAACGCGAGCCCCCCGCCCCCCGTCGTGTCCGACCCACCCTTTAGCAACTTTAGCTGCCCCGCGGACATTCGGGGTGTCGAGAACTCCATGATCGTGATCGTGGAAGAGCACGTCATTCGCCTGCGGCGTCCTCGGCCTCCCAGCGAAGCAGGTCGCCCGGCTGGCAGTCGAGCACCTCGCAGAGCGCGGCGAGCGTCGCGAAGCGCACCGCCTTGGCGCGGCCGTTCTTGAGTACCGCCAGGTTGGCGGGAGTGATCCCTACGCGGTCCGCGAGCTCGCCCACGGACATCTTCCGCCTGGCCAGCATCACGTCGATGTCGACGGCGATCGGCATCAGATCACCTCGTCCAGCTCGGCCTGCATCTGCGCCGCTTCGACGTCGCGCGCGACGGCCTGGGCGAGCAGCATCCGCAGCACGAGCACGATGAGCGCGACCCCCAGGATGGCCACGCCGACCCCGCCCATGATGACGGTGACGCCCGGGTCGTCCCGCTGGCCCGGCGCATTGATGACCGTGACCGCGAACCACACGAGGGCAGCCGCCACGATCGCGCCGATCACGCCGTCCACGTACCGGAAGGCGGCGTGGGAGAACACGGTTCCACGCCGCACCATCGTCACCAGCCGCCATACGCAGACCAGGGCGACCTGGGCCGACACCATGCCCAGGATCGTGACCACGCGCAGCGCGGTCAGCGGGAGCGACCCGTCCTCCGGGTCGCTCCCGCTGACCAATGTCCACGCCATCAGTGCCTGCACGAAAACGGTGCCGGCGAGCACCACCACGAGCACGGCGCGCAGCGCATGCACGGTCAGCTTTCCCATAACCCATCCTTCCATCGAGCAGCGATGGAAATCTATCGAGATTCGATAGGTGGAGCAAGGGCCGGGGCGGCGAGTGGGCGGCAGTTTCGCACGGTGGCTGTACGTCGCCGCCTCCCATGGCATGGCGGTTGGCGCGAACCATCTCAGTCTTGTCTTGTCGAAGCCGGCCTCACTTGACCACAAACCGGACGCCCCTCGACTACGCCGAAGCCCTGCACCCGCCCGGGGCTCCGGCCCCCATCCCGACCCGGTGGCTTGCCGGGCCCGCGGTTGCCCGAAAGGCCGACGCCACATCGACAGCCGGGACAAGAGGCCGGGGCTTCCTTGTCAGCGAACCTGGTCGCTCTTCGACCCAATGTCTTTATTCCTGGCCGGAGTTCCGTCCGGGGCGAACGAGTCGTGAAAGGTGAAGGCGTGCGGCGCGGAGCCGTGGTCGTGGAGGTGCTCCAGCCTGGAAACCCCGTCCCGCCAGGTGGGTATCACGCCGTCGGAGACCCACCAGAACACGTAATTCGGGTGCCCTGTCCTCTCGAACCAGTCGTAACGCCTGTTCAGCGCCGCACGGTGCAAACCGGTGTAGACGGCGTCGAAGGCGGGGCGCAGGTCGGTCCAGAGCGAGAGGGTCGCGGCCAGGGCGGTGGTTTCCTGCGTACGTCCCTTGCCGTACCAAGTGGGTACGGCGAACTCTCCCCATGCGCCCCAGTCCGCCTCGAAGAGCACGCCCCGGTCACCCTCTGCCGCTTCAGCATGCCCGAGGTATCCGGGGTGCTGACTGATCTTCCGGTAGACGGCCTCACCGATGTCGTAGAACTCGCGCGTGAGAGGTGCGGGATCGGTGAGAGGTGACTTCAGGACGCCGAATGTGTACAGAGCAAGATGGGGCATGCGTCTCTCCCTGGTTGGGGCTGCCTGGCGTGGACCCGGTTCGGTGGCTTGCGCATGGGGGCGAGGGTTCGTGGGGCGCGACAGACTCATCCCCTCGCGGCTGGCCCAGCCCCAAGGAACCCCTGTGCGACCGTGGGCGACCACCGAAGACGAGATGAAGGTAGCTGCCTCTGCGAGCCATGTCGAAGTTGCGATTTCCCTGCCCAAGTGCCCTCTTACACAGGCCCTTGCGGGAATTGGGGCGTGGCGCCGCCTGCCTCCGTGGAAGTCGCATCGCCCCAGCAAATGCCGAGAAGCAGCATCGGCAACCCCGCTCAAGCCGGTGTGCCGGGGCGACGCCGGCGGCGTTGCCGGCGTCGACTGGGTTCACTGCCAAAGGGCAGTGAATCGTGTTCGCCGACCTGAGCCATCGCTGCGGCACCGCGGAAGGTGCGTGAGACGTCCGCTCGACGGGCGACGTCGGCGATGCTGACCTGGACTGGGCTTTTCTCTCGTCGGAGCCGGGCGATGGCCTGGTGGGCGCGTTCAAGCTATAGATCACGATCTTGCTGGCCGGGGCCGCCCGGGCAAAGCCTCAGCATCCTTACGGGGGGGGGTAACCCCCGACACCGCCATGAGGTCAGCGCATCGGTACGTCAGGGGGAAAGCCGGATGGGCCGATCCCCCCCTTCGCTGGTGGGATGGACGCCGACCGCCGCCTCCAGGAGCGACACAGTCGCGGGCCACAGCCTGAGCGGTCCCTGAACGCGCGCACAACCTGAACAGAGAAGGGGTTGTCATGCATGAGTTAAGAAGACGTCGGCGAGGCATGCTCGTCCTGACCAGCCTGGCTACAGCTGTCCTCGCCGCATCGGCCGCGCCCACAGCGGCGGCGAAGCCGCGGTCGGCCGATCCGCTCCAACGGCAGGTGGAGGCGATCCACGCCACCGGGGCCGTCGGTGTGCACGCCGAGGTGACGTCACCGGACGCACGCGCCAGCGCGTACGCCGGGGCGGCCGCGTTGAACACAGGGAGGCCGATGCCGCGGGACGGCAGATTCCGGATCGGCAGTGCCACCAAGACCTTCACCGCCACGGTCGTACTGCAACTCGTCGGCGAGGGGCGAATGTCTCTGGAGGACACCGTCGAGCGGTGGCTGCCGGGAGTGGTCCGGGGCAACGGCAACGACGGCAGCCAGATCACCGTGCGGCAGCTGCTGCAGCACACCAGCGGCATCCCTGATGTCGGGCCGGAGATACCCGCGTTGAACAGCGCGGACGGCTATCGAGCCGAGCGGTTCCGCACGTACACCCCCGAGGAGTTGGTGGGACTGGCGATGCGAAACCCGCCCGACTTCTCCCCGGGCGACGGCTGGTCGTACTCCAACACCAACTACATTCTCGCCGCGATGATCACCCACAAGGTCACCGGCCGAAGCTGGGCACGGGAGGTGAAGGACCGGATCATCCGCCCCCTGGGCCTGAAGGACACCAGTACGCCCGGCGTCTTCCCGTCCATCCTGGGCCCGCACGCCCAGAGCTACGCCGCGTTCGGCACCGACACCCGCATCGACGTCACGGAGCTCAATTCGAGCATGGCCGTCGGCTCCGGCTCGATCATCAGCACCCCGCACGACCTGAACGGGTTCTACGCCGCGCTGCTCGGCGGCCGTCTGCTGGCTCCGGCGCAGCTCGACGAGATGACGACCACCATGCCCGCGCCCGGGCTGGGCGTGAGGTATGGACTCGGTCTTGCCGAGATTCCGTTGCCCTGTGGCGGCAGCTACTTCGGCCACCGGGGCGAACTCCTCGGCTATGTCACCTGGGGTGGCGCCACCCGGGACGGGACCCGGACCGCCGTGGTGTACGTCACCAGTGACGGCAACCAGGACACCCAGCAGGCCATGATCACACTCATGGGTCAGGAACTGTGCCGGACCCGCTCCTAGGCACTGTCCGACGGGTCGTGTGACCAGGTCGACGATTACATCGTTCTGACCGGTGCGGGGCGGGGTGATCTGTCGGACGAGGAGTGGACTCGGCTGGAGTCGCACTTGCCGAAAAATGCGGGGCGAGGCGGACGTTGGAAGAGCCATCGCAGGGTGATCAACGGCATTCTCTTCCGGCAGCGAACCGGTGTCCCATGGCGTGATCTGCCGGCACGGTTCGGGAAGTCGAGGACCGCGCATGACAGGCTGGCACACCGCGTATCCCTGGACGACGCAGCCGACCTGTTCAGCATCGTTCGGATGAGGCCCTGGGACGTTCGCGTGGCGGGCTGACCTCCCCATCCCCGAGCGCAAGGACCAGCGGGCCAACCGCCAGCGCCGCGGCAGCGCAGGCGTCCGACCCACCGGCTTCGTCGACAAGAAGATCTACAAGCGCCGCAACGAAGTCGAGCGAACGATCAACGCCCTCAAGGGCTTCCGCGCCGTAGCCACCCGATTCGACAAGAGGGTGTACGTCTTCCACGGCGCTGTGACCGTCGCTGCCATTCGCCTCTGGCTTCGCTCGTGACCCGCCGGACAGTCCTTAGTCCGACACGGTGATCATCCCGCTGGACGACGGATGTCCTGTCCCGGTCCCGTTGAGGCTTGCGGTCTCGGTGATCGTGGTAGTCGAGTCCACGTAGGGCGCGGTCATCGAGAACCCCACGTAGCTCCAGCCTGACGTAAGGTCTCCCGAAGTGGCGGAGGTCGAGCGTCCTTGGATGCCTGCCGTCGGGCTGGTGGTGAGGTTGGCGCCCGACCAGACAGCCGCGTCGTTGACGGTCTCGCCGCAGGTGGTGTCGGGGCCTGAGGGCCAACAAGCCGGGTCGGTTGTCCTGGGGCTTAGGCAGGCCTGCGTGGAGTTGTGGATCAGTGTCGTACCGCTGGGCAGCGAGGTGGTGACGGAGGCGTTGCGGATCGTGGCGCCGGTGTCGTTGTGCGACCAAATCCTCACCAGAACCGTAGCGCCCGAGGATGTGCTGACGTTCGAGCTCCAGGTTGCGCCACCGTCGGCCGAGAAGAGCAGCGTCGACGACGGGGCAGCGTGAGCGGTGCCTGCGAAGGCAGGCACACAGACGGCCATGACCGCCGCTACCACGCCAGCACGAGCCCAACGAGATGATCTCAGCCTCATGTCGCATACCTCCCGATCAGCCGATCAGTCGCATTCAGCATGAGTTTCGCGCGCGGCTAACGCGACCATGCCACCACAATTCACCTGAACGAGAGCCTGCCCGCACGTTCACGCTAACGCGACGCCATCGCCGAACGCTCCTCTCGGTCTGCCGCCGCTCCCGCCCGCAACAGCAACAGCAACAGGTCCACCATTTGGGTAAGAGGCATCAGACGCTGCTTAGCCGAGCCCACTCTGCGTCCGAGAGATCACCGCGCCCCACGCTGGCCGGAACGACATGAACGTAGCCCAGTCACACGACCCGTCGGACACTGCCTCGTACTCCAGCCGTAGTACGCACTCTTGCTGGTGGGCTGATTGCGGGAAGGTCACGGCCACCGCTGATCATCGGTGTGTGAAGACTGAAGATCATGCGGTGGTCGCGGGTCACAGCGTAGACCCTGCCCGCCGGCAGGGGGCGTTCGAGGTCCTGATGGGCCGGATAGCGGGCCGGTTCGCGCGGGTTGAGCCCCGGCGCCGGGTACGGGACCTGGTGCTGGGGCTGTTGTCGGACCTGCCGCGCAAGAACTGCTGGACGATCGCCAGTGGGCCGGGGAGGCGATTCCGTACGGCATGCAGCACCTGCTCGACCGGGCCCGGCGGGATGCCGAGCGCGTGCGTGATGACGTGCGTGAATACGTGGCTGGAGCATCTGCACGACGAGAATGCGGTGCTTGGTGGTCGACGAGACCCGGGACGTGAAGAAGGGCACGCACACCGTCGGGGTCCAGCGGTGCCAGTACACCGGAACCGCCGGGAGGATCGAGAACGCGCAGGTCGCCGTCTACCTCGTCTACGCCGGAGGGCGGCGCGGGCGCGCGGCGGTGGACCGTGAGCTGTACATCCCGCACTCGTGGACTGCGGATCCGGACCGCTGGCGGGCAGCCGGCCTGGGCGAGGACACCGTGCTGGAAGAGCGCAAGGTCGGCTATTGTGCTCGCCGTCACCCGCTCGGCCGAAGTCACCACCGGCGCGGGGAAGTTCCGCTCGGACGCCCTGGGCACGAAGGCGCCGAAGCGTGCCTGGCAGATGCTTTCGGCAGGGGCCGGGCCCAAAGGACAACGCTTCTACGACTGGGCCGTCATCGACCTGGCCGAAGTGCGGCCCGGCAGCCATCGGCTCCCTGAGCCGTCGGCCCCCGGCCCGACGGTTCCACTGTCCGCTACGTCGAGGTGGCCGACCTGTCCGCGTGCAGTGCGGTCCTCGCCTGGTCCGCGGCCCGACGGGACGAAGCCGCGTTGAGCGCGCTGCGGGGTGTCGTGCGCGAGGTATGTGCGACTACTGCGGCGGCCGGGCGCGACGCCCGGTGGTGGGATACGCCGCCTCCGTCCGGCCGGCGGCCGTAGCGGTGCGTGAAGCCCGCCAGGTGGCACAAAAGGACGTGATTGACGTCCTATCACCCCGGTGACTGACCGCCGGACCGTCAGGGCTCTTCCCTCCCATGGCAGAAAAGGTGGGAAATTGGTCATTGCAGCCATGGCGCGTCACCGACGATCGTGGGTCAGGGCAATGAAATCGCCCTGACCCACGACTTTCTGGAGGATCGCCATGCACAGACGGACCCTTCTGAGATCCGGCGTGGCCGCGACGGCCGGCATCGGAATCGGCATGGCCACCGCGGGTGCCGCACCGGCGGCCGAACCGCGCCGTACACCGCTCAGTGTGCACACGGTCCTGTACGACGGAGTGGAGGAACAGGACTTTGCCGGGCCGATCGAGGTGCTGGGCATCCTCGCGACCCGCCACGGGGTCAAGCAGAGCTTCGTCACCGCCGACGGGCCCCGCACGGTGATCACGTCCGCGGGAATGGCGATCGACGTGCGGGACCGGTGGTCACCACGGTCGGCTGACGTGATCGTCGTCCCCGGGGGCGGCTACGGGGAGGGCTCGGGACTGAACAAGGAGATCCGCCGCGGTGTTCTGCCCAGGGCGCTGGCGGCGGCGAAGCGTGCGGATCTGATCATGGCAGGGGTGTGCTCCGGCACGATGCTGCTCTCGGCCGCCGGAATCACCAAGGGCCGGCCCTGCACGACCCACCACATCTGCCAGAAGGACCTGGCGGCGCAGGGCGGGAAGGTGGTCGGCGCCCGCGTGGTCGACGACGGCGACCTGGTGACCTGCGGCGGGGTCACCTCCGGTATCGACCTTGCGGTGTGGCTCACCGAGCGGCTCTACGGCCCCGAGACCGCACTCTTCGCCGAGCAGGTGCTCGAGTACGAGCGGCGCGGGACCGTCTGGCGAGCGGCCTAGAGCGCGTATCGGAAGTGGATCTCTTCAGGTGTCGAGCGGAAGTTCCAGCAGTTCCTCCGGAGGCTGGAAGCCGGAGCGCCGCCAGAGGGGACTGCTGCGCTCGGACGGCCAGACGATCAGGGTGTCGAAGCCGACGGTGCGGCAGTGCTGCTTCAGTGCCTCAAGAAGCGCCGAGCCGGCTCCCTTGTTCCGCTGCGACGGCGTGACGTAGAAGTTCGTCACGTAGCCGATCGGGAGGTTGTCGCTGTACGGCTCCGGCATCCTCTCCACCAGGCAGAGGAATACGTGGCCGCGGATTTCGCCTCCGGACTCCGCGACCCAGGCCAGCCAGCGGCCATCGCCAAGCCGGTCGCGCATCCACTGCTCGGTCTCTTCCAGGGGCTGTGCTGGTGGCCGTCCTTCGTGATCCTCTTGCTTGAACGTCCAGCGCAGTTCTGCCAACAGGCGCGCATCGGCGGCTCGGGCCATGCGCACGGTGAAGTCGTTGGTCATGGGGCGAGCTTCGCGTCTGCATCGCCGTCAGGTGAATTGATTTTCTCCTGGTCGCTTCGTGGCGGACTACGAGTTTCTCGTAGCGGGTGGCCGCCGCCCGGTGTCTCTTGAGGCGGTTGATGCCGCACTCCACCGCGCGGTGTTCCCGGTAGGTCGGTCCTGTCGAACTTCGGTGGACGGTCACCGAGAGCGCCGAGTCGCTTGCGGTTGCGGATGCGGTCGGCCTTGTCGGGACTGGTTCAGCGGATCCCGCTCCCACGCAGGTAGGCACGGTTCTTGCGGGAGGCGTACGCCTCGCGAGATTCTCCATTCGCTCGGCCACCGTTGCGGCTCACCTGTGCAGTCCCACCGCCGTCGGCGGCGCAGCGGCCCAGCGCCATAGCCGGCCTTCGCGACCGCGATGGACACATCGATGAGCCGCGAGGACATACCTCTGCCCGACACAGGAACTGCCGCCGAGAACGTCACCACTTCGGTGGCAGCGCGTCGCAGTCGCCCGAGCCTTCCACCGTGACGCCGCCGTACTCGTGTTGGATGAGCCGACCGCCACGCTCGACGCCCGAGCCGAGCACCGGATCTACATGCGGCTCAGGGCGCTCGCCGCGGGGCAGGCTACCGTCTTCATGAGCATCGGTGACGTCCCAAGAGGGGGTTCCTCAGCACGATACGCGTAGGGAAGTGTCCAAGGCGCTCATGAGGTGGGTAACACGGCCCCTGCCTGTCGGCGCGAGCGGATACCGGCCAAGAACATCGATCAGGACTGGCGTGGCACGTCGCCGAGCCTGCTCGATGTGCTTCTCCCCGACGTCGGGATCGTCGCCTGCACTCAACTCCGCCACGCGCGCTGCGCATGCAGCGCCGCGCAGGATGTGACCTACCTGGGTAGCCCTCGCGATGGGATGCAGGTACGCGGCAGCCGCGGCGTCACCAGCAGCACGCGCAGCGAGGCGGGTGGTTTCGGTGGGTGCTTCCTTCGCAGCCCGATGCGCGTCCAACGCGGTGACGCGCTGCAGCTTGGTCCTCCTCGCGCCGTTCACAAACTCCCAGGCAGCGTCAACGGCTGCGCGAGGCCGGAGATCACCGGGAACAGCCTCCTCGAACACCGGAAGGACTTCCTGAGCGCTCTCCGCCACGTAGCGCACTACAACGCGCAGCTCTTCCATGGTCAGCTCGAAATCACCGGCTCCAGGCGTCATGACCCGATTCTCCCATCGACGCAGTGATCGAAGACGATGCAGAGATGGCGCAGCCGGTAGCCGTCACGGTCGGCGCACCTCACGGGCGACGCTCCGGAGAGGCGGCAGTGGTCGTGCTCGCCGGGCACCGACAGCATCACTGGTCACAGGGCGCGGAATTCCTGCGAGGGTTGTCAGACCGCCTAGCGGAAGCCGCGTACCAGGCGCACCACGAGGGCGCTGAGGTGCTCACGGCTGCGTCGAGGAACATTTCAGCTGCGCTCAGGGCCCGGGTGCAGGCGAGTTCGTCTTCCAGGTCGGCGTGAGCGCGGGCCGCACGGAGCTGGAGCACCATCGGGCCGTGGGGTGGCGGCATCCCGTCGAAGTGCCTTGCGCAGGGGATCGGAACCACGTACTTGCCGGAAAAGCGGCTGTCACTTCAGCGGGGCCGGGCGTGCCAGGTCCAGGCGACCCGGTCGGGATGACCTGGCATTTGTAGAGCCTGACCTTGCCTTGGCCGGCGCCGGGAGCCTGCAGGCACAGGTGGTTCGCCTCGTTGCGGTACCGGATGGTCCCGCCCGCATAGCTCTCGGCCAGCCAGCGCTGCCCGGCACCGGCGACGCCGCGGGCGTCGTCACACACCTGGAGCACGGCATCCGTCGTGGTGGTGGCATGCTCGTCCCGGCTGCCCAGGCACCAGTTGTCGCCGGCGGTGTGGGCATGCTGGAGACGTCGGTCCCGGAGACTTTGCCGGCCTGCCGCAGCCGGCCTCCGAGGAACGCGGATTCGATCCGCACGTTCCCCGTGGTCGTCTGCCATTTCGCGGGCACGGCCGTAGGGCTGTCCCACCATCGCTGGGCACGGCTCTCGGTGCACGGTGCCGCGGTCACCGACGTGTCGGCCGGGTCAGGCAGAGCCTGGGGACGGCCACGTTTTGCCGGCGCTGCGGCCCGCCGGTGTGTCCTCGTTCCATCCCGGATCGTCCTCGAGGTGGCTGAGCGTCCACTGCGCTTGCGGGTCGTCGCACTTGCCCGCGACGATCCGGGAGGACAGATCCCGGCGGGCGTCGGGCGCGAGGGCGATGCAGTCACCTGTGCCGACATTCTGGACGTAGCGGGTCAGCGCGGCGGTGGTGTACCTCTGGAAGGTCTGGTTGCCGTCGTAGCGGGCATTGCCGACCGCGACGGAGCGGTCCGGATTCTGCTGCAGCAGACGGCCGTTCGGTGCGGCCGGCACGGTGCTGTAGGCGTGGGACCGGGCCGGCGCCCCTCGGACGGTCCACGGGGAACCCTCCCGGTAAGCAACGACTGGTTGCGGGCCTCGTCGTTGCTACGGTTGAGGATGTTCACGTTGAAGTCGCCGACCAGGACCCAGTTCCGGCAGTCCCTGGCCGCGAAGTCACGGACCTGGTCGATCAGCCCGGGGCGAGTGCCCCGCCGCACCGCGTCCTCGGCGCGGGCGTGCGTGTTCCAGTACCAGGTGTTCCCGAACCGCAGGCCGAGCAGGGGACGCGCCCGGTAACGGTTGTTCGGGGCGTCCGGGCCAGGGTCGTAGCTCGGGTTCTCGAGCACGCGGACCTCATCGGCCCGGAAATCGGTGACCGTCGCCAGGTTCATCTGCCCGCCGTCCCACGTGTCCTCGTCCGTAACGCCGATCCGGCGAGGGTCGGGCTGCAGGTAGTACACGTAACGGGTGGCGCCGTTGCCCTTCGGCCAGGCGGCGAGCGTGACGGAACTGGGCTGGGGGTGATCGCGGTTCGGAGTGAACCGGATCTACCGGAAGTTCTCCCGGGGCTCGTTCACCGGCATGGGTGGCCCGGCGCCCACCTCCTGCAGCGTCACCACCGCGTGGTTCGCGGCCAGTGGCTCGATCTCCGAACGTCAGGTCTGGCCGTTGTCCGAGCCGTGCATGTTGTACGTGGCGAACGGCGAACTGCCGTCGTTGTTCACGGCCTGCGCCGCGGGGGCCGTCAGCATCACTGTTGGTGGCCAGTGCCGCCAGGCCGGTCAGGAGGGCGACCACGGTGGTGATCCACCACCGTGGTTGTTGTTGCCGCGTCCTGAGGTGGTGGCCGATCAAGCAGTCATCGGCCCGTCGACCCGAGTAAACGGATCTCGACCGCACGCAGTCCACGTCCTGATCGGTATCCGGCCCTCCCCGCGCACTCCGGCCCGAACCGGCCATCAGGCGGCCGACCGGTGAGAACGTGAGTACGAAAGCCGCGCCGCCCGGCGCGACAGCCCGGCGCCCCGGCCTCAGCTCATTCCGACGAGGCAACCCGACCTGGCAAGGAGCGCACCCACCGGACGGTACGCAGGAGAGTGACGCGTACTGTCCGCGCTCAGTGCCAGCGCCCCACGACGTGCGGCTCGGCGTCGGCTTCCAGCCGTGGCCAGACTCGGTCCAAGAGTGCGCGCACCGCCTTGACCCGGGCTGCGATGCTCAGGCCGTCCCGCCACCTTCGCTTGCAACACATTCCCGTTACCTCTCCCCTCCGATCCGATCCGCCGCTTCGACGACGGGTGACAGCGGCGACGGGTGACAGCAGCGACGGACAAGGCGGAGTGTTCAACTCGGCATCCGGTCGAGGCGCAGGTCCCGAAGCTGAACGTGGATTTCACACAGCTTCACGAGGAGGACCTGACCGGTGAGGGCCTCGGTCAAGCAGCCTGACCGATCGACGCAGGGGAGATGTGGCGCGATCGGTAGGTGTTGCGGTCAGGGCGTTGTTGACCCGGTCGGTGAGGAGGCTCGGGGGCTGACTTGGATTGCCTAAGCTTTCAGTTCATGGAAAGCGGATACTGAGACAAGGCCGATCAGCGCATTCCAGAGATGGAGCGAGTCATGACTGTCCGGGACCTCGTGCAGCACGGGTCCGAACACGGCCCTTTCGGCGCCTTGCGGCGTGGTGATGACCAGGATGGGGGTGCCGATCCGGGCGTCGATGCGGTCGATGCCGGCGTGGTGGGAGGCTCGTAGGGCCTGGTCGTAGTCGGTGGAGGTGCCGACCTCGGCGAGTTCAACGGGAAGGTCACTGCGGTGCAGTGCTTCACCGATGTCGCCGATCCATTCGCGCTCGGTGCCATCAGGCTCGGTCCACAGCGCGTCGTAGAAGGCACCGAGCGCGGCATGCCCGTGCTCTGTCTGGACGGCTGCGGCGACGCGGGCGGGGATCCACAGGAAGCCGTGCCGGTCGCCTTCCGGGTCGTCGTCGCGGTGTTCATTGAGCACTGACAGGCTCATCACGCGCCAATGCACCTGAAGGGGCATCTCGTCGGCGACTTGGGCGATCCAGCGTGCGGTGTGGCGGGTGAGCGGGCAGGCGGGGTCGAGCCAGAAGTCGACGCTCCAGCCCGTGTTCGCTTCCGCACTGCCGCCCGTCATGACTGCTGTGCCGCTTCTGCGCGGTCGCCGCTCTGGACGGTGATGCCCTGTTCCAGGGTCCGGGTCACGGTCGCGGCAACGTCGAACTCGGCGAGAGCGCCTTGCTCGACTTGTTCGAAGGCGGTGTAGGACACGCCCCATAGTACTTGCTGCACCCATTCGACGGAGAGCCGGTCATCGAGCACGCCCTCGGCCTGCTCGCGACGGATGAGTTCGATCACCGGGTCGCGCGGTGCAGGCAGGTCAGGCTCCGGGTACCGACCCGCGGTGGCACCTAGGTGGTGTGCCCGAGGAACAGGTTGCGGGTGCCCGACAGACGCTGCACCTGGTCGACCAGTCAACCGAGCGGCACGACGCCCTGCGGATGCTCGACCTGGCCCGCACCCTGCACCCCGCGGCCTCAGCCGTCGCGGCATGGCGACGATGAGCACGTGCCGACTTGCACTTGGCCGACGCATCGTCAGAGGCGGTACCCGGCGGCGCTGCCTCGCGGCGCGCTTGCGAGGCACGGCGGTACCTGGGCGGGAACCGAAGCGCATGGGATCCCAGAAGCACTCTGTGGAGTACACCGTTTTGAGTGCATCACCACTCAGAGTGGCGACCGCCGAAGTGATCTGCACCACTTAAACTGGGCACCGGTCAACCTGAGTTGTCACAGGACACCGTGTCCGTGCCGCCGACAGCTGAGCGGTGTCACCTGCGGTTGTCTCATCCTGGATACCTAACAACCAGACAAAGGAGACGATAATGATTGCAAGGGTGGCCGTCTGGGAACCGATGCCGACAGATGACCGAGACTGGGTGCTGGAGGCCACCGCTACGGTGCCCGGTGTCCACAGCACCTATCACCTCATCGATCCCACGACAGGCAACGGACTGTCCGTCGCCTTCTTCGAAGACGAAGCCGCAGCTCAAGCCGCAGGAAGGGCGATCGAGCAGCGAGCCGAGGAAATCGGCTGGCACGAAACCCCGCACCCGGCACCCGTCTCCCACACGATCTACAACGTCATGCGGCACGCGTAGCCCGGCGCCGGAGCCGGGGCCTCAAGGCGCAGCCCCGCAAGACAGCGCTCTCTCCTCCTCCCTCCCCCGGCGGCTGTCCGGCGTGCGTGGAGTCGGCCCCCAAGGTGGCTTCACTGCCTGCGGGGCCAGGTCAAGCGCGCGTGGAGCAAGGTGCTGCGGGAGGCCGCGGCCCGGCTGCGTTCGGCGCCGACGCCCGGACAGCTGACGTTCCGCCCAGAACGGTGACGGTTGTTCAGAACGGCAACCCTGTCGGCCTCCATCCGCGACGGCGGGCTTCGATGATGACCTCCGCCCATCCGTGAAGCAGCATGGTGAATGAGTCAAGGGTCCGCGAGGCCGTGACCACGATCGAGGAGCTCGGCTTCGGCACCTTTTGGTTCCCCGAGACGACGGGGCGGGAAGCGATGGCGCAGGCCGGGATGCTGCTGTCGCAGACTCGTCGAATCGTGGTGGCAGCGGGCAGCATGGGCATCTACACGCGCTACCCGGTGACGACCGCCGCCGCACAGCGCGCCCTTGGGAGGCATTCCCCGGACGCTTCCTGCTCGGCCTGTGGGACGGCCACCCACCCCAGCATCGCCGAAGATATCCGCGGCCACCGCTTCGGCCTCCCACTGCCCACCATGCGCGCCTACCTCGACGCGCTGGACACCGCCCCGTTCGGGCCACCGGCTGCGGGCCCCTCACCCCACCGTGTACTCACGGACCTGGACCCCGGCATGCTCGCGCTCGTCGCCGAACGAGCCTGGGGCGCTAACCCGTTGGGCATGCCGGTCGAACACACCGGCAACTCCAGAGCGACGCTCGGCCCCACCGCGCTCCTGGCCGTCACCCAGCTGTGCGTGCTGGGCCCGGACCGCTCGCACACCACCGCGCCGACTCGCACCACGGCAGCAGCTGCTCTGCCCAACCGCCGCACTCTGCTTCCGGACCTGGGGTACGAGAACCTGGGCTCTAGCATCTGCACCGTCGACGACCGGCCGGCACCAACGACGAGGAGAACCCGGGCCCTGCCCAGCCGAGCCGCTACGCGGTCCGGGTGGAGCGCCAGGCTGTCGCATCGACGAAGTGCACGTCGTAGCGGACCTGTTCGGGCAGCAGGCTGTCGAAGGAGTCCAGGCCGTGCTGGATACGGCCCAGCGCCCGGAAGTATCCGAAGCGGTCGACACCCGGCGTCAGGACCGCGAGGAGCTCGGCGGGGCAGCCGGCAGCGGCGCCGAAGGCATGCGTCACTTTCGGCGGCACGATGGCCAGGCCGCCCTGCCCCACCGACGCCCTCTCATCGCCGACAAGGAACTCCACCCTCCCATGGAGCACGTAGAAGAGCTCCGTCGACAGCGCTTGGTAATGCGGCCGTGCGTCATCGGCGCCCTCACCGAGAGTAAGGCGGTTGGCGCCCAGCGCCCCGCCGGTATCGCCGGCGTCGGCCAGCAGCCGGAAGCCTCCGCCGTGCGGCAGCGCTACATGCTCGGCTTCCTCGGGCCGCACGATCAGCCCGGTCTTGTTCCCGGTTTCCATCAGGACTCCTTGGTGGGGGCCACCCCTGGAGGAGGCGGCCTTCCACGGTCGAAGCCCTGTGCCTCTCATCGCCTTGTTCCCGGCGACGAGAGGCACAGGGCACGGCTGTCCGGGCCGGTCAGGCGGCGTGGCCGCCGTCGACGGAGAACTCGGCTCCGGTGATGTAATCGGCCCCGTCTCCGGCGAGGTAGGTGACCATGGCCGCGACCTCCTCCGGACGGCCGAACCGGCCGAGGGCCGTCATCGCGGCCTGGGCGTCCGCGTGGGGCCCGTCGGCCGGGTTCATGTCGGTGTCGACCGGCCCGGGGTGGACGATGTTGGCGGTGATGCCCCGTCCGCCGAGTTCCCGGGCGAGGGCCTTGGTGAGCCCGGTCAGCGCCGACTTGCTCATCGCGTAGAGCGTTCCGCCGGGGCCGGGTACCCGCTGGGTCATGCAGGTGCCGATGGTGATGATCCGGCCTCCCCGGCCCATGTGGCCCGCTGCGGCCTGCGAGGCGAGGAAGGCACCTCGGACGTTGACCGCGAGCACGCGGTCGACGTCGGCCGGCGTCAGGTCGGCGAGCGGGCCCAGGACGCCCGCACCCGCGTTGTTGACCAGCACGTCGAGCCGGCCGAGTGCCTGCACCGCCCAGTCCACGGCGCCCGCCGCATCACCGACGTCGCCCGCGTCCGCCCTGACGGCGACGCCTCGCCGGCCGATCGCCTCGACCCTGCGGACCACTTCCTTGGCCGCAGCCTCGTCGGCCGTGTAGGTGATGGCCACATCGGCTCCCGCCTCGGCCATGGCCAGTGCGATCGCCGCGCCGATACCCCGGCTGCCACCCGTCACCAGGACCACCTTGCCGTTCATGAGCCCTCCTCGTCATTGGTTGCTGATTCAATGAAACGAAAAGGCGATCACCGGCGCTGGCGGGAATCAGACCCGGCGTTCAGTCTGTCAAGGTGCCTGGCTGTATTACCGGTGGGTGCAGCCGGTGTCACCGGGCGCGGCCGCGTCGCGCGAGAGGTCAACGGTTTCGGTGGCCATGGCGCGGGTGATGGCGCGTGCCACGGCGACTACGGCGGGAATGTGCGCGGCGGGTCGGCTCTGTTCGGAGGGGGTGATGACCGAGATGGCGGCGATGGTGGCGTGGTGGCGGTCGAGGATGGGTGCGGAGACGCCGGTCATGAGGGTGCCCCATTGGGGGCGTGAGAAGACCGCGTAGCGGTCGCGGCGGATGGCCGCGAGCCGGGGCCGCAACGCCTCGGCCGTTGCGTTCTGGTCGTCCTCTCCGGCCGGCCGGTCGGTGGTGAGGAAGTCCTCTTGTACCCGGGTGGGGGCGAAGGCGAGCAGGACGAGTCCGGGAGCGGTGGCGTGCAGCGGCATCCGGCCGCCGACCCGGTACATCACCCGCTGGGCATCATGTGCGGACAGCCGCTCGACCAGGACGCATTCCAGGCCCTCGCGCACGACCAGCTGCACGTGCTGGCGTGTGGCGTGCCGGAGGTCTTGCAGGTAGGGCAGGGCGATCGTGCGCAGGCCGTGTCCGCGCGGTGCTACCGAGGCGATCTCCAGCAGCCGCAAGCCGATCGTGTAGTGACCGGAGCCGGTGCGTTCCAGCGCGCCGTGCTCGGTGAGCCGGCGGGCGATGCGCAGCGCGGTGGCCTTGGGCAGGTTCGCCCGCGCGGCCAGGGCTGTGAGGGACAGCACCGGTGTGTCCGGCCCGAAACAGGTGAGCACACGGAAGGCCCGGTCCAGGAGGGGTTCGCCGGGAGCCGGGCGGCGTCCGCGGACGCGGGGCCGTTCCTCGTTCGTGCCGCTGTCGTCGTGCGAGCTGTTCACCATGAGCTCCACGGATCGCACCGGACGGGTTCACTCAATGGAACCAGGGGTGGCCGGCCACCGACAGACCCGCGAGCATCATCCGCGTCGGGCGACGCCCTTCAGGCATCGGAACACGAGAAGGCTCGTCGGGCCTCGCGCGACGATCACCGACAAGAGAAGGACGTACAGTCATGAAGTTGGCCAAGCGTGCCGGACTGGCCGCCGCGGCAGCAGCCGCGGCCCTCGCCGTAGCCGTCCCCACGGCGGGCGCCGCCGGCGCCCCCGCCGCCAAGAGCGACCATCCGGGGGCCGGCCCGGACAAGGTAAACTCCGTCCAGGACGGCCGTCGCGTGCTGCGCCCGCGCACGGCGAACCCCGCCCAGATCAGTCCTGCCGCGTACAACCAGGCCCGGAGCATCCTGGCGAAGGCCGGCAGCATGTATGCGGCCAAGTCGCACGTCGTCCACGGCAAGAGCAGCGTGCCGGCCAGGTACGGCGCCCAACTGCTGGCCTGCGCACGGGACGAGTTCCGGCACGACGACAAGAACCTTCCGCTGAAGCAGTCGGGCATGTCGCCCTACCACTACATAGCGATCCACGACGCGGCGAAGACCATGGGCATCACCCGCTGGTGACATCGCCCTGCGGCGCATCAGCCCCCGCACCGCCGGGGCTGGTGCGCACCGGCCGCGCCGGACGAACGACCGGACCCCTGCGCCTTCGCCGGTTCTCCCGGATCGCTGTGGTGATTTCGAGTCGCGCGTACGCGATAGCCGTCAGACGGTCGGCGGCTCGGCCGACGTGATCTGCCGGCGGCTCGGCCGGCGCGATCTGCCGGTCCTCGACTGCGCGATGTCGGACTCGGCCGCCCGGGACGCCTCGGCGCGAGCTGCGCGTGGCGTAAGCCCTCCTCCTGGCGGACCAGCCGGACCAGGCGGTCCTCCGGTCGTGGGGTGCTCGGTCACGCTGGAGGCGCTTTCATTGTCGGCCAGTACCGTGCTCTCCCGCGTTGCGCGGCGGCAGTCGCCGTGTGATCCGGTCGAACAACTCCGTCAGGGGCTCGCCGATGTCCCGCCCGAACTCGGTCAGCCCGTAGGTGACTCGGGGCGGCGTCGTCGGCTCGACCTCCCGCCAGATCAGACCGTCCTGGACCAGCGCGCGCAGGGTCTGGGCGAGCATCTTCTCGCTGATGCCCTGGATGCTCTCGCGCAGCTCGTAGAACCGAAGGTCGTTGCTCCGCAAGGAGATCAGCACCCAGATGCCCCACCTGCTGGTCACGTGATCGACCACATCGCGCGCGGGGCAGTCGGTGTGAAACACCTCATACCGCTGACCCGTCTCGGCCTGTATGAACTGCGCGCCTTCCGCCACGTGATGAGCTTACGTCAAGGTATGTCCTTACCAAGAGTTAGCCCGGCTCCTAGCGTGAAGGCCCACCGAGGACATCGGACAAGGAGCTGATCATGATCGTGGTGACCGGGGCTACCGGGAACGTGGGACGGCCGTTGACGCGGGCTCTGGCCGAGGCAGGCCAGCAGGTGACGGCGGTGTCACGGCACGCGGCTGCACTGCCGGACGGCGTCCGCCACATGGCGGCCGACCTTGCCGAGCCGGGCAGTCTCGAGCCCGCGCTGGCCGGGGCGAAGGCGCTGTTCCTGCTGCTGTCCGGCGACCTGCACGCCGCCGGAGCCGGCCCGGCCTTCATCATCGGCGAAGCCGCGGCCGGCGGGGTCCGCCGGGTCGTCCTGCTCTCCACCCAGGGCGTGGCGACCAGGCCCTTCGGCCCGACGCGGATCGCGATGCGCGAACTGGAGGACGTGCTGCGGGAATCCGGCCTGGAGTGGGCCATCCTGCGGCCGGGCGGCTTCGCCTCCAACGCCCTGTGGTGGGCCGAGTCCATCCGCGCCCGGCAGGTCGTCGCCGCGCCCTTCGGCGACGTCGGGGTGCCGATCATCGACCCGGCGGACATCGCCGAGACCGCGGCGGCCTGCCTGCTGGACGACCGGCACACCGGCGGCGTGTACGAGCTCACAGGCCCGGAAGTGATCACCCCCCGCCAGCAGGCGGAGGCCATCGCCGCCGCGCTGGACTCGCCCGTACGGTTTCACGACCTCACCCGCGACGAGGCCAAGGCCGCCATGACCCGGAGCATGCCGGCGGAGCTCGCCGAGGACACTTTGGACATCCTCGGCTCCCCGAACCCGGCCGAACTACGCCTCAGCCCCGACGTCCAACGGGTCCTCGGCCGCCCTCCGCGCCCGTTCGCCGACTGGGCCGCCCGCAATATCGCCGCGTTCCGCTGAGACTGATCAGCGCCGCCGGAACTGCTCGGCGTGTTCGACGATCCACTGCCAGCAGTCGAGGAACCTGATCCGAAGTTGACGTTGGCGCCATGCCCGGGACCGAAACTCCAGATCACTGACCTCGTGCGGGGCGGGCCCTCTGATGCGACGGAGACACTGTGCGCAACGGCCCGCCAACGGTTTCGGTGTTCATAGCGTGGGTGATGGCAGGGGCCATGGCGACCACGGCGGGGATATACGCGGCCGGTTGACTCTGCTCGGAGTGGGCGATGACCGAGACGGCGGCACCAGCCACCACCACCTCGCCCCGGGCACCACACCTCCGGCCGCGCCGGCACCCAGCACGTTCTGAACCGGATCGTCATGGGCGGCGTCAACCGCGTGCCCGGCACGTTGCGCGCACTCGGCTTCCTGACCGGGCCCCGTGTCCGCACCGCCACACGCGCCCTATTCATCCATGGCCGATATGGGATGCGCCTGGCTGTCCTGCAAGGAACTTGCACATGAAGCTGAGGTGATGAAGGTGGCCGACCGCGTCATGTTTCAGCTGGAGGCATGGCCGGACTTGAGGCCCGGAGCGCCCGGTTGTTCTGTCGGAAGGGCCCTGCTGAGTCACAGTCACCGAACGCGGCGCTCCTCGAACGGCGCGGCCCGCAGTTCACCGCGGACCGGGGGCAGGTGCGGGGTGTGGTTGACCAGGCGGGCGGAGTTGGCGACGACGGCGATGCTGCTGGTGTTGTGCAGCAGGGCGGCGAGGACGGGGTTGATGGTGCCGCCCGCGCCGGCGAGCAGGCCTGCGAGGTTGACGCCGATGGCCAGTCCGTAGTTCTGGCGCACGAGACGGAGGGTGTGGCGGCTGAGTTCGACGACGGCGGCGACCTGGCGCAGGTCGTTGCCGGCGAGGGCGATGTCGGCGGTTTCCAGGGCGACGTGCGAGGAGTGTTCGCCCATGGCGATGCCGACGTCGGCGAGGGCCAGGGCGGGGGCGTCGTTGGTGCCGTCGCCCACCATCGCCACCGTGTGGCCTTCGGCCTGCAGGTCGCGGATCAGCTGGAGCTTTCCTTCCGGCAGGGCGTGGGCGTGGACTTCGGTGATGCCGAGGGCGTCGGCGACGACTTGCGCGGTCTCCGGCGCGTCGCCGGTGAGCAGGATCAGGCGGCCGACACCGAGGTCACGCAGCTGGCCGATGACGGTTTCGGCGCCGTCGCGTACGGCGTCGGACACGCCGAGCAGGCCGATCAGGTCGTCGTCGTGGGCCAGGCAGATGACGGTCTCACCGCCGCCGCGCAGCCGTTCGGTCCAGCCGCGGGCGTTCTCCGTCAGCTCCACGCCGTGCCGCCGCAGCAGGGCGGGGCTGCCGACCAGCAGGCGCGTTCCGTCGAGTTCGGCGCGCATGCCCATGCCGAGGACCACCTCACACGCCTGGTGGATGGGGATGTGGAGGCGTTCCTCCTCGGTTCGCGCGACGATGGCCTGGGCCAGGGGGTGCATGGCGTGCAGTTCCCCGGAAGCGGCCAGGCTCAGTACTTCGTCGGCGCTGAACCTCTCGCTGAGGGTCACCACGCTGGTGACCAGCGGCTTGCCGAAGGTGAGGGTGCCGGTCTTGTCGAAGACGACGGTAGTGACGCGTCCGATGCCCTCCAGATGGGTGCCGCCCTTGATGAGGGTGCCGCGGCGGGCTCCGTTGCCGATGGCGGCGCTGATGGCGGTCGGCGTGGCCAGTCCCGCGGCGCAGGGGCAGGCGATGAGCAGCATCGTCATCGCGCGCCGGGCGTCGCGGGTGACACCGTAGGTCAGGGCGGCCAGGGCGAAGGAGACGGGGACGAACCGCCTGGTGAAGCGGGTGGCGACGGTCTGGATGGGGGCCCGGTCCGTCTGGGCTTCCTCGACGCGGCTGATGATCCGGCCCACGGTGGTGTCCCGCCCCACCGAGGTGGCGCGCACGATGAGCGAGCCGGACGCGAGGATGGTGCCGGCGTAGACGTGGGAGCCTGTGCGGGCGTAGACGGGCAGGGCCTCGCCCGTGACGGCGGCCTGGTCCACCAGGGCCTCCCCGGACAGGACGTGTCCGTCCACGGGGATGCGGTGGTGCTCGTACACGGCGACGTCGTCCCCCGGTTCGACGTTCTCAAGGGCCACTTCGACCTCCACGCCGTCCCGCACGAGCCACACGCGTTCCTCGCCGATGGTCAGCAGCTCCTCGATGGCGCGCCGGGTGCGGCGCAGGGTGAGGGTCTGGAGGAACTCGCCGATGTTGAGGAGCCACAGCACGGTGAGGGCGACCACGTTCTCGCGCAGCACCAGGGAGATGAGTGTCGCGGCCGTGACCAGGGTGTCGGTGCCGGGCGAGCTGCGGCCGCGCAGTGAGCGCAGGGCGCCCCGGAAGAAGGGGAGGCCGGTGAAGACGGTGACGGCGGCGGCGAATCCGGAGGAGCCGACCGACAGGCGGGGCCGGCGCAGGAGGCGGCGCAGCGCGATGAGTGCGAGAACCGCCCCGCCGACGACCAGCCGGGCGACCTCACCGGTGGAGGAGTCGGGCAGGGAGCGGGTGGCCTTGACCGGTGCGGAAGCGGGTGGGGCCTCGTCGAGGGCGGCCACGAGGCGGTCGACGTCGAGGTGGTCCGGGGCGACCCAGACGATGACGCTTCCGGTGCGCGGGAAGACGCGCAGCGCGCGGAAGCCCCTGAGGCCGGTCAGCCGTTCGTCGACCTGGCCGGCGCTGCCGGGGCGTGTCCGCAACCAGGGCACGGTCAGCCTGGCCCGTCCTCCGGCCACGGAGCGTACGACCACGCCGGGCATGATCAGTGCTCGTGTCCGTGGTCGTGGTCCTCGGTGCTGACCGCGGAGGGCGGCGGCGCCTCCTCACCCAGAGTGGTGCGGGCTTCGGCGAGCATGTCCCCGGCCTTCAGCCGTGCCTCCTCGGCGGCGGACGCGAGCCACCGGCCGGCGACGATCCCGCCGGCCAGGCTTCCCACGAGCGCCCTTCTGGCGGCGGGCTTGGCCTCCGGGAGCCGTTTGGCGGCTCCTTGGATGATCAATCCGCCGATCACGCCGGAGACGGCGTAATGCGCGAGGCGGCCGGCTGCGGCCCCCGCGAGAGCGACAGGGTGCATGGAGTGCTCTCCTTCCGTACGTGCCGGACGGCCCGACGGAGTCCCCTCAGTCAAGTGTGCGCCCGCTCGGCGTGCGCGTGCGAGGCGACGCTGCGGCAGCGGCCCCGGCGCTGCCCCAGCAGACGGCAGGCGAGGTAGATCACGAAGGAGATCGTGGTGACGTAAGGGCTGACGGGAACGGTGCCGCCGAGGGCCAGCAGGAGCCCGCCCTCCATCGACACCAGCGCGAAGACGACGCTGAGCAGCGGGAGCAGCGCCGGGGACGCCGTGAGGCGCGCCGCGGCGGCGGCTGGGGTGACCAGGAGCGAGAGCACAAGCAGTGCTCCGACGATCTGCACGCACAGCGCCACCGCAAGGCCCAGGACCAGCATGAACACTGTGGACAGGGCCCGCACGGGCACGCCGCGGGCAGCGGCCACCTCCGGATCGGCGCTGGCGAAGGTCAGTGGCCGCCACATGAGCGCCAGAGCGGCGAGCACCACCGCGGACGTGCCGGCCAGCCATGCCGTCTGCGGGGTGGCGACGGCGATGATCTGGCCGGTGAGGATGCCGAACTTGTTCGCCGTGCGGCCCTTGTAGAGGGACAGGAACAGCACGCCCAGTCCCAGGCCGAACGGCATGATGATGCCGATCACCGAGTTGCGGTCACGGGCCCGGACCCCCAGCACGCCGATGGCCACCGCTGCCAGCAGGGACCCCACGATCGACCCGGCGACGATGTTCAGCCCCAGGAACAGCGCCACCGAGGCCCCGGCGAAGGAAAGCTCGCTGATGCCGTGCACGGCGAACGGCAGATCGCGCATGATCACGAACACTCCGGTCAGGCCACCGACCAGGCCGAGCAGAGCACCGGCCAGCAGAGAGCTCTGCGCGAGCGCGAGCAGCTCGCCGTAGTGGTCGAAGCCGAAGATCTGCCGCAGCACCCCGCCGTCCCGGTCGCCGTCGGCGACCGCCCGGCCGAGGGTGAGGGCTGCGGCGGCGCACCCGCTCATGACGCCACGCCGCTGTTCGAACCGTTCCCGTGACCGATGGTGTGGTTGTGCACGGTGCTCTCGTCCGGGGCCCCCACGACGACGATCCGGTCCCGCACCCGCACCACGTCGACCCGGGTGCCGTACAACCGCGAGAGGGCGGCCGAGGTCATCACCTCGTCCGGCGGGCCGATGCGGAACCCGCCCTGCGCGAGGTACAGCACCCGGTCCGCCATGCCCAGGACGGGGTTGATCTCGTGGGTGACGAAGACGACGGCGGTGCCGGCGGAACGGCGCCGCTGATCCACCAGCGCGGTGACCGTCCGCTGGTGGTTGAGGTCCAGGGAGAGCAGCGGCTCGTCGCACAGCAGGAGCAGCGGGTCGGCCGCGAGGGCCTGGGCGATGCGGACGCACTGCAGCTCTCCGCCGGAGAGACGGGCGACGGGCGCGTCCGCGTACGGCGTGGCCCCGACGACCGCCAGCAGCTCGTCCACCCGGCGCCGCGCCGCCGCGCCGGCGGGCCGCGGGCCCCAGCGGTGCCCGTCCAGGCCGAGCCGCACCAGGTCACGCGCACGTAGTGAGGTGTGGGCGGGCAGGGAGGCGTGTTGCGGTACGTACCCGATGCGCCGCCCGCTCCGGCACGGGTTCCCGCCGAGAACGGTCGCGGAGCCCTCGGCGAGCTGCTGCCGGCCCAGGAGGACCCGCAGGAGGCTGGTCTTGCCCGAACCGTTCGGGCCCAGCACCGCGAGGAACTCCCCGGGCCGCAGGTCGAGGTCCAGGTCGCGCCACACCACATGGTCGCCGTAGGCGAGGGCGGCGTCCCGGAGGCTGAACACGGGCGCGGCGGGGAGGGCCGTCTCCCCGGCGGGCCGTTGGCCCAGGAGCGGCCTGGTGGGCCCGGCACGGCTTCTCATGGGCCCAGTGCCTTCCTGAGCGCGTCGATGTTCGCCTTCATCCAGCTGACGTAGTCCTGACCCTGGGGCAGGGTCTCGGTGACCGGCACCACCGGGATGCCGTTGTCCACCGCGGCCTTCTTGACCTTCTCCGTCTGGGGTCCGGTCGTCTGCTGGTTGTAGACCAGCGCCTTCACCCGCTTGCCGGTGAACAGGTCGAGCATCTGCCGCATGCTGCTCGCCGGGACCTCGGTGCCCTCTTCGACGGCCGCGCTGAAGTCGGCGGGCGTCATGTCGCGCAGGCCGCTCGCCTCGGTCAGGTACAGCGGCACCGGCTCGGTGACGGCCACGGCCGTCCCGGGGTGGTCCGCCTTGATCCGCGCCTCCTCAGCCTCCAGGGACGCCAGCCGGCCGCCGAACGCCTCGGCGTTCCGGTGGAAGAAGGCACCGTCAGCCGGATCCGCCCTGGTCAACGCATCCGCGAGGCGGGTGGCCAGCCGTCCGGCCGTGGGGAGGTCGTACCAGACGTGCTCATTGAGCTCTCCGCCCGCCGGGGCGGTCTTCCCTGAGACCTGTACGACGTTGACGACATCGACTGACGTGTTGTTCGCGGCGCGCAACATCTTCCCGATGAAGTCGTCGTAGCCGCCGCCGTTCTCGACGACGACCCGCGCCCTGGACAGCGCCAGCTGGTTCCGGGAACTGGCTTCGTAGGAATGCGGGTCCTGAGCGGGATCGCTGATGATCGACTCCACAGCGACCCTGTCGCCCCCGACCTGCCGGACGATGTCCCCGTACACGTTCGTCGACGCCACCACACGCACGGCCGACGCGGGGGCGGTGCTCCGGCGCTCTCCGCCCGCGTCCGACGAGCTGTCGCAGCCCGGGAGCAAGACCGCACAGAGCGCCACGAAGAGAATCGGGGGACGAGCCGAGGACACTCGCATACGCGTCCTCCTGCAGCGAGGAAACCGAAACGGTTTTCACCTCATTGTCGCTCCGTGAATTCGTCTCTTCCACCGGAGCGCTCGCTACGCGGACGTACCGCGGCCCGGAGCCGCGTCCCGAAGCAGCGTGGTCCGCTCGGCAAGGAGCGTCACGCTGCCTGGTCTGGAGCCTTCCGGGTACAGGCAGCCGACAGGCACTGCCCTGGTGCGTCGGCCCTTCGGAGCGTTCCCTGCCGACGACGGCATTGGCCGACAGGGGAACGGAGCCGTCGAAGAAGCTGACCACGATCACGGTTCCGCCGGCGCGCACGGCGCCGACGGCCTCGTCGAGCGCGCCCGGGTGGCTCGACGCCACGACGACGACGTCCGTCTCCATGGTTCCGGGGCCGGGCGCGGAGACATACTCGTCCGCGCCGAGCGCCAGGGCCCGGGCACCCTTCTCCGGGCCGACGTCGGTGCAGGTGATCCGGCCGAAGCCGAGCCTGCGGGCAGCAATCAGGCAGGCCAGCCCGATGTTGCCGGAGCCGATGACACGCATCGTGCGCTCCTCCGCCGGCCCGGCGAGCCGGATGGCGTGCAGGCCGATGGAGAGCGGCTCGACGAGGGCACCGAGCTCCGGGTCCAGCCCGGCGGGCAGGACGAAGGTCATGTTCGGCCGGAGCGTCACGTACTCCGCGAAGGAGCCCTCCCATCCTTGGTGGCACAGATTCCGCTTGTTCCGGCAGAGGTTGGTCAGCCCCTGCGCGCACCGGTCGCAGCTCTCGCATTGCGCGTAGGCCGCCGCGCAGACCAGGTCGCCGACGGCGAAGCCGCCCGCCGCCCGCCGCCCGCCGCCCGCCGCCCGCTCCACGACACCGCACAACTCGTGGCCGAGGACCACCGGTGCGGTCTTGTACGGGTGGGCGCCTCGGTAGGTGGCGAGGGCCGGTGGCGTGCCACTAGGCCCGGGAGAGCACGGAAGGGGCACACCAAGCCGTCTCGCGCAGCACGGGAGGAGCGTCCGGGACTACCCCCGGATCTCCCCCGAGCACCCACCTTTGCTGATTTTCAGTGGGGTTTGAGGCGGCGTCGGCGCGACGAGCGGGCGCCGGACCCTCCCAGGAGACCGGCGCCCGCCACTCGCGCCACTCCTCCCACCGACCAGCCTCTCGCTCCACGAGGTCGGCGACCTCGGCGGCAGCAGTCCGCACGGATGCCACCTCTTCCGCGGTGAAGCCCCCGGAGCGAACCCGCTCCTCGAAGTCGTCGGCGTCCTTCCACCGGTACGGTGACCCGTCGCCAGGGATCCACATGTCCAATTCCTGGTCCAGAGTGTCGAATCCGCTCGGCGTGCGGCGCATGGGCTCTGGAAATTGACGCACCAGCCATCGAACCGGGGCCCGTCCCGGCGTACCCACACCGCGGTCGATGGAAGGTACGCGCCTGGCTGCCTTTAGTGCTGGTGCTGGTGCTGGTGCTGGTGCTGGTGCTGGTGCCGATGGGAGCGGGCGAGTGGGGCTGACGGCTCAGAAGTCGTCGGCGCCGTTGCGCAACTCGTGCGTCCAGTAGCCAGTCGCCCACTTCGCCGGGTCGACGGCGATGCCGCCGCCCGGAGCCTTCACGGCGGCCATGCCGCCGCCTCCCTGGAGCGTGACGGAGAAGGCCGTCACGGGCTCGGTGTTCTCCGTGCGCCCGCCGTCCGACACCTTCACCACGGCATAGGCAGGGGCACCGGCGGTGAGCACGACGGGCGTGGCAGGCTTGCTCTTGGCGACCGACGGCACGTTCTCCCGATGGCTCTCGAGGAACTGGATCTCCGGGAAGCCCTTCAGCTTGCAGCTGTGGCCCGAGGTGTTCTTCGCCGTCAGAACGATGCGGGTGTAAGGCGGCCCGCCCTGGTAGGCGGCACTGATGGAGACGCTCTTGGTGGTACAGAAGGGCGTGCTCGCGGCCGCCTGACCGGTGGAGGCCTTCGCGGCCCCGGCGCCCTGTGCAGTGTCGGCGTTCTTCCCGCCGGCAGTGCCCTTCGCGGACTGGGCCGACGAGGGCGCCGGTGCGAAGGTGCCGGCCGCCGGTCCGGCGGCCTTTCTGCCGGAACCGTCCTCGCCGCAGGCGGTGAGGGTCAGACCGAGCACGGCGGTGGCCGCGGCGGCGAGGACGGTGGTGGTGCGGGTGTGAAACGTGCGCATGGGAATTCCCTTGGGGGGTGAGCGTGCGGCAACGCCTGGTTCTCTCCGGCAAGCCGCGCCCGAACTGCAGGCACTCATGAGTCTGGGCACTGCCGCTGGCGTTCTACTGCCTTGACGCTAACGCCCACTAACGTTCTGCTGCGCTGGCGCTAACGTCCACCGACCGACCCGTCAGAAGATCGCTGGCGCCGCCCTGCGGCTCTTTTTTCGGGAACGCGGGTACGACGCGGTCGGCGTCCGTAACGTGCCTGCTCAGGCCGACGGCGCAGGCACCACACTCTGCGCTGCGCCGCGAGATCCGGGCCTTGGTACGACAACAGCGGACAGCGCCGCCCCGGTCTGGCGCCTGATCGACGAATCACCTGCCCTGCGACAGTGCGAGGAGGCTATGAGGCTGCGCCATGCGAGTGGGGCTGAAGGCGGAGAAGCCCCCCTGAGGCGGGTTCGCCCGATGGGCCATCGCATGGGGGGGCCGCCCCGTCCGTGCCGCCGGCGCATGGTCACGGCCGGGCTGTGAGCCGTGCCAGCGCCGCGTCGTACCGTGCCCGGAACCCTTCGTCGGCCGATACGCGCAGCAGCGCGCCGAGTGCCCGTACCGCGCCGTCCTCGTAGCCGGATGACTCCGCTTCCCGGGCCGCCAGGTCGAGCTGCCGGATGCCCCCGGCCTCGTCGCCGAGCCCCAGGAGCGCTTCTCCCTTCGCCATGAGCAGCAGTATCCGGGGGATGTCGGCCGTGGGCGTCCGGTCGTCGAGGGCGAGGGCCTCGGTCGCTGTGTCGAGGGCCGGGCGCCATTTCCCGGCGTCGACCCGGTGGCGGGCGAGGTGCTGCAGGGCCAGTCGCTCGACGGTCCGGTTGCCGTCTTCGCGCGCCAGTTCCACCGCCCGTTCGCATCCCTCGGCGGCCTCGTCCGGGGCGCCGAGTGCCGCTTGTGCCATGGCCAGGACGAGCAGCGCGTTTGCTTCGGCGTTCAGGTCGCCCGCCCGGGAGGCGAGCGCGGAGGCGGCCTCCAGACGGGTCAGCGCCTCCGTGCTGCGCCCTTCCTCGATCAGCGCCCAGCCGAGCACGTTCAGTATCCGCGCCTCGCCGTACTGATCGGCGTCGGCCCGTGCCGCCTCGAGCCCGGCCTCCAAGAGCGGGACCCAGCCGTCCCGCACGCGCCACACGATCAGCGGCCACATCATCAAGACGATCCGCCAGGCCCTGCTGTGCAGTGCGGCGGCGCGCGCTGCGGCCACCGCCAGCGTGAGGTCGTCCCTCTCGGCCGCGTACCAGGCCACGGCGGCGGACCGGTCGCCGAACTCCCGCACGGCGGCGGGCGGCAGGAAATCCGCCGGCAGCGGGCAGCACTCCTCGTTGCCGGGCTCGGCCGCCGCCATGGCCGCGAGGGCCGTGGCGATGTAATGGTCGAGCACACGCTTGAGCGCCTCGGGCCCGGCGTCCAGGCCACGCGCGTAGAGCCGTACGAGATCATGCAGCGCCCAGCGGCCGGGCGCCGTCTCCATGACGAGGTGCGCGACGGCCAGCCGCTCCAGGGCGGCCTCGGCGGCCGCCGGGTCCGTGCCCGCCAGGGCCGCCGCCGTATACCGGTCGACATGCGTGCCGGGGTGGCGGCCCAGATGAGCGAACTGACGGGAAACATGCCCCGGGAGCTGCTGCAGCGTCAGGCGCAGCGCCGCTCGCACGCCGGTGTCCTCCACATCCAGCAGGCTCAGCCGGCGCGTCTCGTCGGACAGCTCGGCGGTCATCGCGCCCAGCGACCAGCCGGGCCGTTGCACCAGCCGGGCAGCGGCCACCCGAAGCGCGAGCGGCAGCCCGCCGCACAGCTCAGCCAGCCGTCGCGCGGCTACCGGCTCCGCAAGCACCCGCTCCGCGCCGAGCACCCCGGCCAGGAGCGCCGTGCCGTCCTGCGGCCCGAGCACGTCCACGGGCACGGGCCGGGCAGCATCGGTGACGATCAGCCCCGGCAACCGGTGTCTGCTGGTGACGACCGTGACACAGCGGGGACCGCCCGGCAGGAGCGGCCTGACCTGCTCGGAGTCACGCGCATTGTCGAGCACCACCAGGAGCCGGCGATCAGCGGCGAGCGACCGGAACAGCGCGGCCGCCCCATTCGCCGACTCCGGTATCCGGTGCTGCGCGACACCCAGCGCCGGCAGGAACTCACGCAGCACCTCGATAAGAGCCGGCTCGCCCGTGTCACTGAAGCCGCGCAGATCCGCGTAGAGCCACCCGTCGGGAAAACCAGCACGGCCATGATGTGCCCAATGCAGCACCAGAGCCGTCTTCCCCACCCCGGCCGGCCCGGTGACCAGACACACAGGCGCCTCGCCCGCGGCCGCCCGAGACAAGGCGGCAAGCTCCGCCGCCCGCCCATGGAAACCACGCGGCGCGCGCGGCAGCAGATCAGGCACACCGGCATGAGGAACGGCAGCCGGCACAGGGACTGGCTGCGAGGCAGACGTCGTGCCGGCCGGAGCCGGGTCCGGGTCCAGAGCCGGAACCGCCGCAGCAGCAGCCGTCGTCATGTTCCCCGCGGTAGCCTTGACCACCTCTCCCTCCCCGCCACGCAAGGCCGAGGCGTAGGCATCCGCCAGCTCCCGGCCCGGATCCACGCCCAGTTCGTCAGCGAGCAACCGCCGGGTGCGATGGAACCAGTCCAGCGCCTCCGAGCGGCGCCCCGCCCTCTGGAGCGCCCCCATGAGCGCGGCCGACAACGATTCGCGCAGCGGATGGGCGCACGCCTCCACGTGGAGCACGGCGGCGGCCCGCGCATGCTCACCCAATCGCGTATAACCGGAGGCCAGCTGCTCCACCGAAGCCAGCCGGAGCTCCTCCAGCGCGTGCGCGGCAGCCTGGAGCGGCGGACTCGGATACACATCAGCCAGCGCGGACCCCCGCCACAGCGACAACGCCTCCTGATACATCACCACGGCATCGGCCGGAGCACGCTGCCCCCGGGCCGAAGACACCAGCTCCTCGAAACGGTACGCGTCCAGCAGCGTCTCCGGCATCCGCAGGACATAGCCCGCGCCCTGAGTAACCAGCCCAACCCCATACGCCCCGGCACCGGCGGCCGCCAGCAAGGCCCGCAGCCTCGACACATGACCCTGGATGACCCCCCGGGCATGAAGCGGCGGTTCGTGATCCCACAAAGCCGCCATCAGCTGCTCAACCGAGAGCGGATAGTTGGGCCTCAACAACAGGGCAGCGAGCAGGCTACGCCGCTTGACAGGGCCAAGCGGTACATCGCCGGTCTCGGTGCCCATCGCCACCGTGCCGAGCAACCGGAATTCCACGAATCCAAAGCCTCCTAGTAAGAAAGAACCAGGATGCCGGAATCCCGGAGCACCGAACGCCCCGGACGCACCTACGCCGCGGGCCGGGGCTCCTCAGGCTTCCTCTGGGTCAACCCGCGGCATTCCTCCAGCACGATCCAGTAGTCCCGAGGCAGAAGCTGATCACCAGCGCATGCCGGAGCGGGTCCGGTGGGACGTGGGCGAAGCACTCAGGTGCCTCTCCAAGCTGCCCGGGCTCACCGTGCGTCAAGAAGAACGCCGCAGCAGGTGAAGGAGGGTGTGTCCCCGGCGATGGGACGTAAGGCTCGGGCATCAGTAAACGCCCCGGATGGACAGGTGCATCAGCTCGCCTGCGACGCGAAGGCCTCATACGCCCGCTCGTCGAAGAGGACGAAGCGAACCTCTTCCACGGACGTCTCCGTCTGCCGCACCGTCCCGACCGCGATGCGGGCCGCGTCTACCCCACAGGGATTCCCACTGGCCCGCCTTCGTCCCCCGGCGCTTGCCCCGTGCCCGCGCCGGCGGCTGGAACGCACGAGGCCGGGGCACCTTCACACCCGCGCTCCTGCCGGCTTCGGCCCTCCCGTGGCATCGCTTGGTGACGGCTCCGCCGGTGCAGCCGGCTCCCCCGCTCGGGTGGCTCGCGGCTCAGCAACTGCGGGTGGCCAGCTGCCAGCATCTCCAGACGCTGCTCCATGCCGAGGTTTCGGTGCGGACGTGCTCGCGCTCCTGAGGGGCGCGCTAGATGTCCGCAGTGACATGGGCCGTGTACTGGTCTGCGAGGGAGGTGGCAACGTCAGACATGAGGTGATTCCCCGCTCGGTTGGCGTGTGTGAGCCGCGGTGCTGCCCATGGCGACCCCCAACCCGTAGCAGACAACAACTACATCAACTTCCTCAGCCGCTACGCCTTCATCCACCCCGCCGTACCCGGCCCGCTCCCTCCTTGCCAACTTGCGGCCCGATGACGGGCCAGCAGGGAGCCCCATGATGCACTCAGTCCGCACCGGCCTGAGCACCGGGCTGATCTGGCGAGTTCGAGACCAGGACGTACACGCCCGGTGCGGTGTCCGACGTCGATGTCCGGGCCCGCCGGTTATTACTTGGCGTAAGTGGTGGCGAGTGCCTCGGCCAGGGCGTTTAGACCCTCGTCGGTTTCGGAGTCGGTCAGGGGCATCGGTGGAGCCAGTCGGATCACCTGGTCGTACAGGCCGGCGATACCCAGCAGCAGGCCGCGGTGGCGGGCCTTTTCCTGTACACGCGTCGCCCTGGCCGGGCTGGGGGTGTCGGTTCCCAGTTCGACGAGCTCGATGCCGGGCATCAGGCAGGCGCCCCGGACCTCGCCGGCTCGTCCGCCCCCCGTGAGCCTGCCGGGGACCTGGGTCACAGGGGCGGAATCCGGTGCACGACCGGCGCACGCGAAGGCGCGTGGTCAGCGCGCGGGGGCCTGGCGCCCCGGGGCACCACGTGCGCCTCACTTCCCTCGCCATGACGTGAAGCGTGGGCGAGGCCGTAGACAGGGCTGCCCCGTAGCCGCCGCTGGCATCCGACGGCATCCGTCGGCATCCGACGTTCCCTGTGAAGGCGCACGGCCGGACCCGATCAGCCAAGGCGGCACACGATGCCATGGAGGAGCTTTTCAAGCTCGCCCACAGGACCGTCCCCCTGCATATACTCCGTGCCGACCGACACATCGGGGTGCCAACGGTGCACCGGTACCAGCCCCGGCGGGACGATCTCGAACTCCGCGAAGAGGGAAAGCAACTGATGCCTCGACCGAGGTGTCAGCGCGGCGTCCACATCCCGAATGCGGTCAAGCATCGCACCGGACATGCCATCCGTCACGGCGTGCGACACGGACAGGTGGCTGCCCGGCGCAAGGATTAGGCGAATGCCGTGCACCACTCGGCCGGCATCCTCGTCATCCCGGATGAAATGCAGTACGGCACCGAGGACCAATCCGACCGGCCTGCCGAAATCCACCCGATTCAGGAGTTCCGGATGCTCGAATACACTTGCAGGGTCCGTCAGATCGGCCTGGATAATGGTCGCAGCCTCGTCGCCCCGGATGATGGAGCGGCCGCACCCCACCACTTCAGGGTCTCTGTCCACATAGACAACGGGGACACCTGGATGAGTCATCCGGACGATCTCGTGCGTCGCTCCCTGATCAGGTAGACCGGAGCCGATGTCGATGAACTGCCTGATGCCCCGCAGCATCATGATGTGGACCGACCGTCCCAGGAACTCGCGGTTTCTCCTCACCATGTGTCGGACACCCGGAATCTTCTTCATCAAGACATTCGCCCGGTCCCTGTCACAGTCAAAGTTGAATTCTCCTCCCAGGAGCCAGTTGTAGACCCTCGCCATGCTGGGCTCGCCCTGATCAAGATAGGGCAGCATGTCCTCGTTGAATTTTCCGCTGTTCATACCCATGACTTCCGGCTCCAATCGACTCGCTCATCGAGAGCAAAATCCAATCCCATGGAACAGAACACTCAAGTCGCGTTTCAAGCGCCGGTACGTCACCACAGGCTAGCTCGCTTCGGCGCGCCCCACAGCGGCGAGTCGAACATTCAACGGATTCAACATTCGGCAGTCATCAGACTTGGATCCCGCCAGGCCCTTTCCTCCCGCGCACCTGCATCACGGCATGCCGGAAAGCTGCGCGCAATTCAACCTGCTCAACTTGTTCAGCATGTTCAGCATGTTCACCCGCCCAATACCCTTGCCGGCATGCGCACACACGGACTATCCATGGTGATGAGATCGGCGAACGGTCCAGGAAGCAGGGGTTGTTTTCGGAATCAGGCGCCTCCTGGATCGACTACGTGCGATTACGTCGTCCTTGGGAGGAAATT
>NZ_JBAMDC010000359.1:0-6546 GCF_036961605.1 Streptomyces sp. KLMMK | reverse complement strand
GGCCCGTGGTGCGCGGGCGAGCCGGGCCCGCGCGGCACGTCGTTCACGCTCGGCGAAGGGCACTGGCTCGGCACGGACTTCGCCGGCCGGGACGTGTGGCGCCAGGTCCTCCTCGGCGGCCGCTCGGCGGTCCTGGTGACCCTCGCCGCCACCGTCCTGGCCTACGCCGTGGCCGTGCCCCTCGGCCTGGCCGCGGCGCTCACCCGGCGGACGTGGCTGGAGGACGTGCTGCTGCGCCCCCTGGACGTCCTGCTGGCCGTGCCCTCCCTCCTCCTCGTCCTGCTGGTGGCCTCGGTCCGCCCGCCGGGCCCCGCCGGGCTCGCACTGCTGGCGGCCCTCGTCAACATCCCCGACGCGGCGCGGATCGTCCGGGCGCGCGCCGCCGAGGTGGCCTCCCGGCCCTCGGTGGAGGCCCTGCGCATGCAGGGCGAGTCGTGGTGGCGGATCGCGGCCGGGTACGTGGGGCGCTCGATGGCCGGGACCCTCGCCGCCGACGCGGGCGTCAGGCTGACCGGTGTGCTCTACCTCGTGGCCACGGCGGCCTTCCTCGGCGTGGGCGCGGGGCCGGACGCCCCCGACTGGGCCGTGATGGTGGACCGCAACCGCACCGGGCTGTTCGTCCAGCCGTGGGCCGTCGTCGTGCCCGCCGTGCTGGTCGTGGCCCTGTCCGTCGGCACGAACCTGTTGTTCGACGCGGTGCGCGGGACACCCGCGCGCAAGGAAGGAAGGCAGCTGTGAACGGTCCGGAGAGTCCGGCGGGCCCGGAGGGCGCCGTGGCCGAGGTCCGCGGGCTGCGCGTGGTGGTGCCCGGCGGGCGGGCGATCGTCGACGGCGTGAGCCTGACGGCCCGGCCGGGGCGCGTCACGGCCCTCGTCGGCGCGTCCGGCAGCGGGAAGACGACGACGGGCCTCGCGCTGCTGGGCGAGTACCCGCCGGGCGCGCGCGTCACGGGCGAGGTGCGCGTGGCGCAGGGGCTCACCGGGTACGTGCCGCAGCACCCCGCGTCCGTCCTCAACCCCGCCCGGCGGGTGAGCGGCCTCCTGTACGACATCGCCCGCCGCCAGGTCCGCGAACTGCCCCGCAGGGCGCGGCGCGAGGCGGCCCGCGCGCGGGTCCGGGACGCCCTGCGGGACGCGCAGCTGCCCGGCCCGGACGAGGTGCTCGCCCGCTACCCGCACCAGCTGTCGGGCGGGCAGCAGCAGCGCGTCGTCCTCGCCCAGGCGCTGCTGCTCGGCGCGCGCGTCGTGGTGGCCGACGAGCCGACGACCGGCCAGGACCCCCGTACGAAGGAACGCGTGGCCGCCCAGCTCGCGGCGGTGGCCCGCCGGGGCATCGCCGTGGTCCTCCTCAGCCACGACCTGGACCTGGTCCGCGCCCTGGCGGACGAGGTCCTGGTGATGCGCGAGGGAAAGGTGGTGGACCAGGGCACGCCGGAGGAGATCTGGGCGGGGCCGCGGCGGCACGCGTGGACACGGGAGCTGCTGCAGGAAGGCGAGTCGGAGGCGGAGGTCCTCGGGGCCGGTGAAGACGACGGCGCCGGGGCGCCGGACCGGCCTCCCGTCCTCGAAGCCCGCTCCCTGACCGCCCACCACCCCGGTGCTCCCGGCGTCCTCCGCGACGTCTCCTTCTCGGTACAACCCGGCGAGTGCGTCGCGGTCGCCGGGCCGTCCGGCAGCGGCAAGACCACGCTCGGCCGCTGCCTGGCCGGACTGCACCCCGCCTACGACGGCGTCGTCACCCTCGACGGGGCTCCGCTGCCGCGCAGCCTGAGACGGCGCGGCAGGGCGGAGCTGGCAGCCGTGCAGTACGTGTTCCAGGACGCGCGGGCCGCCTTCGACGAGCACCGGTCCGTCCTCGGCCAGGTCGCCCGTACCGCGGTGCGGCTGCGCGGCCTCGGCCGGGCCGCCGCCGAGGAGGAGGCCCGGGCGCTGCTCGCGCGCATGGGGCTCGGCGCGGAGCACACGGGGCGGCGCCCCGGCGAGCTCTCCGGCGGCGAGCTCCAGCGGGCGGCCCTGGCCCGGGCTCTGCTGGCCCGGCCCCGGGTCCTGATCTGCGACGAGGTCACGTCCGGGCTGGACGCGCTCACCCGCCGGGGGATCCTCGACCTGCTGACGGCGCTGGTGCGCGAGCCGGGCGGGCCGGGGCTGGTGCTCATCACCCACGACACCGCGACGGCCGCCGTCGCGGGGCGGACCGTCGTGGTGGAGGCGGGGCGCGTGCGCGGGCGGGCCGCCCGGCCCCCGGGTTCCTGAGTGCCGGTACGGGTCAGGGGGCGAGGCAGTGCAGGGCCGGAACCTCGGCCGGGAGCCCGGGGGCGGCCGGGTCGACGAGCCCCGTGACGTCGCCGACAGCGCAGGCGAGCGCAGCTGCAGGGTCGGGCGCGGCTGCGGCGGTGGTCGTGCTCACCCCCAGGAGGCAGGCGGCTCCGAGGACTACGGCGGCGATGCGACGCATGAAAGGCCTTTCTTCTGGCGGGAGTTGACGGCGGCGACACCCTGCCCTTCCGTGCACCGGGCCATGTGTGGTGTCACCCGCACGTGAACGGCTGAATCGATCCCCCGTCACCGTGTTCGGGTCCCGCCGGGGCGCGGCGGCGGGGCACCGGGCCGGGACGGACCGGGCCAATAGAATCGCGCACATGCACGACCCCTACGTCCGCGTCCGCGGTGCCCGCGAGCACAACCTCAAAGCCGTCGACGTGGACATCCCGCGCGACGCCCTCGTCGTCTTCGCGGGCGTCTCCGGTTCCGGGAAGTCCTCCCTCGCCTTCGGCACCGTCTACGCCGAGGCCCAGCGCCGCTACTTCGAGTCCGTCGCCCCGTACGCCCGCAGGCTGATCCACCAGGTCGGCGCGCCCAGGGTCGAGGAGATCACCGGGCTGCCGCCCGCCGTCGCGCTGGAGCAGCGCCGCTCCTTCCCCACCTCGCGCTCGTCCGTCGGCACCGTCACCACGCTGTCGAACTCCCTGCGCATGCTGTTCTCCCGCGCAGGTGACCACCCCGAAGGCGCCGAGCGCCTCGACTCCGACGCCTTCTCGCCCAACACCGCCGCGGGCGCCTGCCCGGAGTGCCACGGCCAGGGGCGGGTGCACCGGGTCACCGAGGAGTCGCTCGTCCCCGACCCCTCCCTGTCGATCCGGGAGGGCGCGATCGCCGCCTGGCCGGGCGCGTGGCAGGGCAAGAACCTCCGGGACATCCTCGACGCACTCGGGTACGACGTCGACCGGCCCTGGCACGAGCTCCCGCAGAAGGACCGGGAGTGGATCCTGTTCACCGGCGAGCAGCCGGTCGTCACCGTCCACCCCGTCCGGGACGCCGAGCGCATCCAGCGCCCCTACCAGGGCACCTACATGAGCGCCCGCCGCTACGTCCTGCACACCGCCGCGGACTCCAAGAGCGCCGCACTGCGGGCCCGCGCCGAGCGGCACCTGGTCAGCGCCGCCTGCCCCGTCTGCGAGGGCAGGCGGCTGCGCCCGGAGGCGCTGGCCGTCACCTTCGCCGGGCAGGACATCGCCGCCCTCGCCGCGCTGCCGCTGTCCGACCTCGCCGCGACGCTCCGCCCCGCCCGCGCGGGCGACGGCGTCGCCGCGACCCTCGCGCAGGACCTCGTCGCCCGCATCGAGGTCCTCACCGAACTCGGCCTCGGCTACCTCGCCATGGACCGGCCCACCCCCACCCTGTCCGCCGGCGAGCTGCAGCGGCTGCGGCTCGCCACCCAGCTGCGCTCAGGCCTCTTCGGCGTGGTGTACGTGCTGGACGAGCCCTCCGCGGGCCTGCACCCCGCCGACAGCGCCGCCCTGCTGACCGTCCTCGACCGGCTCAAGGCCGCGGGCAACTCGCTGTTCGTCGTCGAGCACCACATGGACGTGGTGCGCCGCGCCGACTGGATCGTCGAGGTCGGCCCGGGGGCCGGGGAGCACGGCGGGGAGATCCTCTACAGCGGCCCGGTGGCGGGCCTCGCCGGCGTGGCGGAATCCGCGACCCGCCGCTTCGTGTTCGCGGAGGAGGCCCCCGCGCCCCGCACGCCCCGCGAGCCCTCCGGCGCGCTGCAGCTGCGCGGCGTCACCCGGCACAACCTGAGCGGGCTCGACGCCGAGTTCCCGCTCGGCGTGTTCACCGCCGTGACGGGCGTCTCCGGCTCCGGCAAGTCCACGCTGGTCGGGCAGGTGCTCGCCGACACCGTCGCCGCCCGGCTGGAAGGACGGCCCCTCGAAGGCCACGGCGGCGCGTTCACGGCCGAAGGCCTGGCCGCCGTCGACCGCCTCGTGCGCGTCGACCAGAAGCCCATCGGCCGCACCCCGCGCTCCAACCTCGCCACGTACACGGGCCTCTTCGACGCCGTGCGCAAGGTCTTCGCCGCGACGGACGGCGCCCGCGAACGCGGCTACACCGCGGGCCGGTTCTCCTTCAACGTCCCCGCCGGCCGCTGCGAGACCTGCCAGGGCGAGGGCTTCGTCGCCGTCGAACTACTCTTCCTGCCCGGCTCGTACGCCCCGTGCACCGCGTGCGGGGGAGCACGCTACAACCCCGAGACGCTGGAGATCACCTACCGGGGCGCGAATATCGCCGAGGTCCTCGGCATGACCGTCGACGCCGCCGAGGGTTTCCTCGCCGCCGTGCCCGCCGCCCGGCGCGGCCTGCGCACGCTCCAGGACGTCGGCCTGGGCTACCTGCGCCTCGGGCAGCCCGCCACCGAGCTCTCCGGCGGCGAGGCCCAGCGCATCAAGCTCGCCACCGAACTCCAGCGCACCCACCGCGGCCACACCCTCTACGTCCTGGACGAGCCGACCACCGGCCTGCACCCCGCCGACACCGAACTCCTCATGCGCCAGCTGCACGGCCTCGTCGACGCCGGCAACACGGTCGTCGTGGTCGAACACGACATGACGGTCGCCGCGGGCGCGGACCACGTCCTCGACCTCGGGCCCGGCGGCGGCGCCGCGGGCGGCCGCGTGGTGGCGGCCGGGACGCCACGGGAAGTGGCCCAGGCCGCCGGAAGCGTGACGGCGCGCTATCTGGCGGAAGCCTTGGCCGGAGGCTGGGGCTGACCTCCGGGCCGCGCCGTGCGGAGGATCCGGCCGCGCGGCCATGTCCGGCCCGCGCCGCGTGAAGGGGTCCGCAGGCGACGGCGGCCGACCCCGCATCCTGCGGACCGCCGACGGGTCCCGCAGCGCCTCAGGCGGAGGCCCCGGGCCGGGCGTGGGCCCCGACGCGCTCTGGACGCACCGCCCCCCTCCCCGGCTACGCTCGGAGCATGACCCACGCCCTGGTCATCGGCGGCGGCATCGCCGGGCCCGTCACCGCGATGGCCCTGCGGCGCGCCGGCATCGAAGCGACCGTCCACGAGGCCCATCCGACCGGCGCGGACCACCTCGGGGCGTTCCTCGTCCTCTTCGCCAACGGCCTCGCGGCGCTGCGCGCCGTCGGCGCCGACGGGCCCGTGCTCGACTGCTCCTTCCCCGCCGACACCGTCGAATTCCTCGGCCCCACGGGGGACCGGCTCGGCGCCCGGCCCCTCACCGGCGCCGGGGACGACGGCCTGAGCCCCCGCACCCTGCAGCGCGCCGCGCTCTACCGGGCGCTGCGCGACGAAGCCGTGCGCCGCGGCGTGCGCGTCGTGTACGGCAAGCGTCTCGTGGACGCCACCACCGGCCCCGACGGCGTCGTCGCGTACTTCGCCGACGGCACCCGCGCCGAGGGCGACGTCCTCATCGGCGCCGACGGCATCCACTCCCGCACCCGCACCCTCCTCGACCCCGCGGCGCCCCCGCCCCGCCACACCGGCCAGCTCACGATCTGCGGCCGCACGCAGGACGCCGGGCACGCCGTCCCCGGCCGCACCTACCGGATGGTCTACGGGCAGCGCGCCTTCTTCGGCTGCACCAGCGCACCGGACGGCACCACGTACTGGTTCGCCAACATCCCCGCGCCCGAGCAGTCGCGGCCCGCGCTCGCCGCGATCGCCCCCGCCGGGTGGCGGCAGCGCGTCCTGGACGCCTTCGCCGTCGACCGCACCCCCGTGACCGGCCTCGTCGCCGCCACCGGCGACGCCGTCGTCGGCGTGAACGCCTACGACATCCCCACCCTCCCCGTCTGGCACGGCGACCGCGCCGTCCTCGTCGGCGACGCCGTCCACGCCACCGCGCCCAACGCCGCCCAGGGCGCCTCGATGGCCATCGAGGACAGCGTCACTCTCGCCCGCTGCCTGCGGGACCTGCCCGGCCCGCGGCAGGCCTTCGCCGCCTACGAGCGGCTGCGGCGCGAACGCGTGGAGCGCGTGGTGGCCCTCAGCGCCGCCATGGCGAGCCGCATCGCCGCCCCGCCCGAGCAGCCGCGGGCACCCGCGAACTCCGGCGGCGCCGACGACTGGCTGACGTCCTACCGCGTCGACTGGGACGCGCCCGTCAGCTGACGCCGCGGTCCGCCGGAGAACGACCGAGACAGATCCGCCACCGCCGGGACGCGCTGTCGTGGCTGGTCGCCGTTGCGGCGGCAGAAGGGGGCGTGACTGCTGTTCGCCGGGCGGCGGCCTGGGGCACCGCCTTGG
>NZ_JBAMDC010000358.1:0-6554 GCF_036961605.1 Streptomyces sp. KLMMK | reverse complement strand
CGGCCGTGCTCGCCGTCGTCGTCGCCGGACAGGTCGAGGACGGCACGGAAACCCAGGCGCAGGCCCGCCCGGCGGACGTCGAACGGCAGAGCCCGGACGCCGCCTCCCGTTCCGACAGCCGCCCGACGCCCAACGGCGGCGTCGCCGCGCCGGTCACGTACGAGCAGAAGATGGACCGCAAGTACCCCCTGGACGCCAAGGCCAAGGGCAGCGGATCCTTCGACACCGTCGGCGGCCACGACCCCGCTCCCGGCCGGGGCGACGTGGTGCGCTACCGCGTCGACGTGGAGAAGGGCCTGCCGCTCGACGGCGAGCTCTTCGCCACCGCCGTGCACCGCACGCTCAACGACGAGCGCAGCTGGGGCCACGGCGGCAGCCGCACCTTCGAGCGGGTCTCCTCCGGCGACGCCGACTTCGTCATCACCCTGGCCAGCCCGGGCACCACGGCCGTCTGGTGCGCCAAGTCGGGGCTCGACACCACGCAGGACAACGTCTCCTGCGACTCCGCCGCCACCGACCGCGTCATGATCAACGCCTACCGGTGGGCGCAGGGCGCGGCGACGTACGGCGACAAGATGCACGCCTACCGGCAGATGCTCATCAACCACGAGGTCGGCCACCGCCTCGGGCGCGACCACGAGTCGTGCTCCAAGGAGGGCGCGCTCGCCCCGGTGATGATGCAGCAGACCAAGTTCCTGACGTCGGACGGCATCACCTGCAAGCCGAATCCCTGGCCCCATCCGTGATCCAATGTCTCATTTTCCGGGATGATTCATCTCTGGATCTGAGACACCTTGGACAGGGGGCGAAAATTCGTTCAGTGTTCTGCGCATGTCGCACCACCACGCCCCCGAGACCGCCGGCTTCGAGCTGGCGCTGATCGGCGTGGCCGCGCACAGCGTCGCCGACATTCACTGTCGCTGAGACCGCACTCTTCCCCCGAGCACTTTCCGCGTCTGCGCTTCCGCGTCTGCACTTCCGTGTTGCCGCACGCAGCGTCGCGTCCGCCGGGGGGCGGTCCGGCGCCTTCGCGCTCCCTTCCACCGCCTTCCGTGGGTGCTTCCGGCTCAGCAGCTCACCCCTCGCTCTTCCCGCTTCCGCGAAAGGCCCTCTTCGTCATGCGTCAACTTCCCGCGATATCCCGCCGTGTGGCGGCCGCCGCCGTCAGTGTGGTCCTGATCGGGGGCGCGGCAGCGTGCGGCCCGGAGGAGAGCGGCGGCGCCAAGGGCGGCGGCACCGACGGGGCGCCCGGGAAGGGCGGCACGCTCACGGTGCTCAACAGGGCGCCGCAGAAGCAGTTCGACCCGGCCCGCCTGTACACCTCCGGCGGCGGCAACATCCCCTCGCTCGTCTACCGCACCCTGACCACCCGCAACCGTGAGAACGGAGCCGAAGGCACCAAGGTCGTCCCCGACCTCGCCACGGACACCGGCACCCCCAGCGACGACGCCAAGACCTGGACGTACAAGCTGAAGGACGGCCTCAAGTACGAGGACGGCTCGCCCATCACCTCCGCGGACATCAAGTACGGCGTCGAGCGCTCCTTCGCCGCCGAACTCTCCGGCGGCGCCCCGTACTTGCGCGACTGGCTCATCGGCGGGGACACCTACCAGGGTCCCTACAAGGAGAAGAAGGGCCTCGACTCCATCGAGACGCCCGACGCGAAGACCATCGTCTTCAAACTGAGGAAGTCCGAGGGCGACTTCCCCTACTTCGCCACCTCCACCCAGTTCGCCCCCGTGCCCAAGGCCAAGGACACCGGCGCCAAGTACGCCGAGCACCCGGTCTCCTCGGGCCCGTACAAGGTCGTCAAGAACGTGGGCGACGGCGAGCAGATGACCCTGGAGCGCAACACGCACTGGTCGGAGGAGACCGACAAGGAGCGGCACGCCTACCCCGACCGGATCGAGGTCAAGTCCGGTCTGTCCCCGGCCGTCATCAACCAGCGGCTGTCGACCGGCTCGGGTGCCGACGCCGCCGCGGTGACCACCGACACCAACCTGGGCCCGGCCGAGCTCGCCCAGGTCACCGGCGACAAGAAGCTCGCCGGCCGGGTCGGCACCGGCCACTTCGGCTACACCAACTACCTGGCGTTCAACCCGACGGCCAAGCCCTTCGACGACCCCAAGGTCCGCCAGGCCGTCGCCTACGCGATCAACCGCACCAGCGTCGTCAACGCCGCCGGCGGCTCCTCGCTCGCCGAGCCCGCGACGACGTTCCTGCCCGAGCAGAAGTCCTTCGGCCACACCGCCCACGACCACTTCCCGGCAGGCGCCAAGGGGAACGCGGCCAAGGCCAAGGAGCTGCTGAAGGAGGCCGGTCACGAGAACGGCCTGGAGATCACGCTCACCCACTCCACCGCGCAGAACTCCGAGACCAGCCCCGAGATCGCGACCGCGATCCAGGCGGCCCTGAAGGAGGCCGGCATCACGGTCAAGCTGGAGGGCCTGGAGGACAACGACTACGAGGAGAAGGTCCACAGCGTCGACAAGCAGCCGGCGCTCTTCCTCGCCCACTGGGGTGCCGACTGGCCCTCCGGCGGCCCCTTCCTCGCCCCGGTCTTCGACGGTCGTCAGATCGTCAAGGACGGCTACAACTTCAACGCCTCCCGCCTCGACGACTCCAAGGTCAACGAGGAGATCGACGAGATCAACAAGATCACGGACCACGACGCCGCCGCCCGGCGCTGGGGCGCCCTCGACAAGAAGATCGGTGAGCAGGCCCTGACCGTGCCGCTCTTCCACCCGGTCTACAAGCGCCTCTACGGCAAGGACGTCAAGAACGTCGTCATCAGCGACTGGACCGGTGTCCTCGACGTCTCGCAGGTCGCGGTCAAGTGACCACCGATCCGCTCACCACGAAGGAACCGAAGGAGCCGGAGGCGGGAGCCGAACCGGAGGCGGGAGCCGCTCCCGCCTCCGGCGCCCGGCAGGTCCTGCGGCGGCTGGCGGCGCGCAAGTCCGCGCTGGCGGCCGCCGCCGTGCTGGGCCTGCTCGTCCTCCTCGCCGTCGCCGCGCCCCTGCTGGCCGCGCTGGAGGGCCAGGACCCGAACACGTACCACGACACCCTGGTCGACTCCGCGCGCGGCGGCGTGCCGTTCGGCGACTTCGGCGGCATCAGCGCCGAGCACTGGCTGGGCGTCGAACCGGGCACCGGCCGCGACCTGTTCGTCCGCCTCATCTACGGCGCCCGCGTCTCCCTGCTGGTCGCCCTCGGCGCCACCCTCGTCCAGGTGCTGATCGGCGTCGGCGTGGGCATGGCCGCGGCCCTGGGCAACCGCTTCGTCGACAGCGCGCTCAGCCACCTCACCGACGTCATGGTCGCCATGCCGATGCTGGTCTTCGCCATCGCCCTGATGGCCGTCGTCCCCCCGGGCTTCCCGCGCCCCGTGCTGCTCGTCATCGCCATCGGGCTGCTGGCGTGGGGCGGGATGGCCCGCCTCGTGCGCGCGCAGACCCTGGGCCTGATGAAGCTCGACTTCGTCTCGGCCGCCCGGCTGACCGGGGGCTCCACCTGGCGGGTCGCCCGGCGCGAGCTGCTGCCCTCGCTCGCCGCCCCCGTGATCACCTACGCGGCCGTCCTGCTGCCGACCAACATCGTGCTGGAAGCGAGCATGTCCTTCCTCGGAGTCGGCGTGAAGCCCCCGACCCCCTCCTGGGGCCACATGCTGTCGTCGGCCACCACCTGGTTCCGCGCCGACCCCATGTACGTGGTGCTGCCGGCGCTCATGCTCTTCGTCACCACGCTCGCCTTCACCGTCCTCGGCGACGGGGTGCGCACGGCGCTCGACCCGCGCGAGGCTTCACGGCTCCGCGTCGGCCGGAACCGGCGCAAGGCGCGCACGAGCAGCGCGGGAGGTGCGGCGTGACCGGATACGTCCTGCGGCGCGCCGCCGGCGCGCTCGCCGTCCTCCTCGTGCTCTCCGCCGTCGTCTACGCGACCTTCTACATCGCTCCCGGCGACCCCGCCCGCCTGGCCTGCGGCCCGCGCTGCAACCCCGAGCAGATCGCCCAGGTCCGCGAGCAGCTCTCCCTCGGCGACCCCGTGTACGTCCAGTACTGGCACTTCCTGCAGGGCATCGTCGCCGGGCACGACTACTCCACCGGCGCCGCGGTGCTGCACTGCGACGCCCCCTGCTTCGGTTTGTCGTACCAGAGCAACCAGCAGGTCACCGACATGCTGATCGAGCGGCTGCCCGCCACCGCCTCGCTCGCGGTCGGCGCCATGGCCGTCTGGCTGCTGCTGGGCACCGGCACCGGCCTGCTGTCGGCACTGCGCCGCGGCGGGATCACCGAGCGGGTGCTGACCTGGCTCACCCTCGCCGGAACGGCCACGCCGGTCTTCATCAGCGGCCTCGGCCTGCTGATGCTCTTCTGCGCCTACCTGGCCTGGCTGCCCTTCCCGTCCTATGTGCCCCTCACCGACGACCCGGAGCAGTGGGCCTGGAACATGCTGCTGCCGTGGGCCGCGCTCGGGCTCCTGGAGTCCGCGAAGTACGCCCGGCTCACCCGCAGTTCCGTGCTGGAGACCCTGGCCGAGGACCACATCCGCACCTTCCGCGCCTACGGGGTCGCCGAGCGCTCCCTCGTCACGCGCCACGCCTTGCGCGGTGCCGTCGCGCCTGTCATCGCGCTGTCGGCGGCCGACTTCGGGTCCATGTTCGGCAACGCGGTACTCACCGAGATGATGTTCGGCCTGCCCGGCATCGGGCAGCTGCTGGTGCACGCGACCACGAGCCTCGACCTGCCCGTGGTCGTCGCCGTCGTGATGGTCACCGGCACCGCCGTCGTCATCGCCAACATCGTGGCGGACGTGCTCTACGCCGTCGCGGACCGAAGGGTGGCCCTGCGATGACGTCCGAAACCCGCACGACCGGCTCGCCGGTGCCCGGAGCAGCGGCCGCGGACGGCCCCCTGGTGACCGTCTCCGGCCTCTCCGTCACCTTTCCGGCGGGGCCCGGCGGCCGGGCCGGAGGCGGCCTCGTACGGGCCGTCGACGACCTGTCGTTCACCCTCCCGCAGGGCGGGTCCCTCGGCATCGTCGGCGAGTCCGGATCGGGCAAGTCCACGGCCGCCTATGCGCTGCTGGGGCTGCACCGGGACACCGGCGCCGAGGTCACCGGCGCGGTGACCGTCGCCGGTCACGACGTCCAGGCCGCCGGCGACGCCGCCCTGCGACGGCTCCGCGGCGGCGTCGCCGCCATGGTCTTCCAGGACCCGCTCTCCTCCCTCGACCCCTACCAGGCCATCGGCGACCAGATCGCCGAGGTCTACCGCGTCCACCGCCGCGACGCCTCGCGCCGCGCGGCACGCGCGCGTGCCGCCGAGGTGCTGGACCGCGTGGGCATCCCGGACGCGGCCCGCCGCGCCCGCTCCCGCCCGCACGAGTTCAGCGGCGGCATGCGCCAGCGCGCCCTGATCGCGATGGCCCTCGCCTGCGAACCGCGCCTGCTGGTCGCCGACGAGCCCACCACCGCCCTCGACGTCACCGTCCAGGCCCAGATCCTCGGCCTCCTGCGCGACCTGCGCGCCGAGACCGGCATGGGCCTCGTCCTGGTCACCCACGACCTGGGCGTGGCGGCCGGCAGCGTCGACGAGCTGCTCGTGATGAAGGACGGCCGCGCCGTCGAGCGAGGCCCCGTCCGCACGCTGCTCGACGCACCGGGCGAGACGTACACCCGCGACCTCCTCGCGGCCGTGCCGCGGGTGAACGTCCGCCGCCCGGGCGCGGGCGCGCGGGCCGCGGGCGCGGACGAGGCGCCGCTGCTCGAAGCCACCGGCCTCACCCGGCGGTTCGGCCGCGGCAAGGACGCCGTCACCGCCGTCGACGACGTCTCGCTGACCGTACGGCCCGGCGAGACCGTCGGCGTCGTGGGGGAGTCCGGCAGCGGCAAGACGACCCTCGGCCGCATGCTCGTCCGGCTCCTCGCCCCCACCGGCGGCGAACTGCGCTACCAGGGGCGCGACATCGGCGGCCTGAAGGAGCGCGAACTGCGCGCCTTCCGCAGCGAGCTGCAGATGGTCTTCCAGGACCCCGTCTCCTCGCTCAACCCCCGGCGCAGCATCGGCGAGTCGATCGCCGACCCGCTGCGCGCCGCCGGGAAGCTCGACGACACCGCGATCGTCGCGCGCGTGCGGGAGCTGCTGGAGCGCGTGGGGCTCGACCCCGGCGCCTACCACCGCTACCCGCACGAGTTCAGCGGCGGCCAGCGGCAGCGCGTCGGCATCGCGCGGGCCCTCGCGCCCGAGCCGAAGCTGATCGTCTGCGACGAGCCCGTCTCCGCGCTCGACGTCACCACCCAGGCGCAGGTCGTGCGGCTGCTCGGCGAGTTGCAGCGCGACCTCGGCCTCGCGCTCGTCTTCATCGCCCACGACCTCGCGGTCGTCCGGCAGGTCAGCGACCGGCTCGTCGTGATGCGCGGCGGCCGGATCGTCGAGGAGGGCGCGGCCGACACCGTCTACGAGCAGCCCCGGCACGCCTACACCAAGGGCCTGCTCGCGGCGGTCCCGCGGCTCGAAGGGGCCGAAGCCGCCGCATAGCGCGAGGCAACGCCT
>NZ_JBAMDC010000357.1:0-6561 GCF_036961605.1 Streptomyces sp. KLMMK | reverse complement strand
GCCGCCGTCGACGCCCTGGACGCCCACCGCGACCTGCTGGCGCTCCTGCTGGTCTGGGAGATCGGCAAGCCCTGGCGCCTGGCCCGGGCGGACGTGGACCGCGCGGTCGACGGCGTCCGCTGGTACGTGGCGGAGATCGACCGCATGCTGCCGGGGCGCACGCCGCTGCCCGGCCCCGTCAGCAACATCGCGAGCTGGAACTACCCGATGAGCGTCCTCGTGCACGCCCTGCTCGTCCAGGCGCTGGCCGGCAACGCCGTGATTGCCAAGACCCCCACCGACGGCGGCCTGGCCTGCCTGACGCTGGCCGCGGCGCTCGCGGCGCGCGAGGGCGTTCCCCTGACCCTGGTCAGCGGCAGCGGCGCCGAGCTCTCCGAGGCGCTCGTACGCGCCCCCGGAATCGGCTGCGTCTCCTTCGTCGGCGGGCGGGACACCGGCGCGCGGGTCGCCACCGCCGTGGCCGACCTCGGCAAGCGCCACGTCCTCGAACAGGAAGGCCTCAATGCCTGGGGCGTCTGGGACTTCACGGACTGGACTGCGCTCGGCGCGCGGATCCGCAAGACCTTCGAGTACGCCAAGCAGCGCTGCACGGCCTACCCGAGGTTCGTCGTGCAACGGGAGGCCTTCGCGGACTTCCTCGCGGTCTACCTGCCCGCGGTGCGGGACGTCCGCTTCGGCCACCCGCTCGCCGTGGAGGCGCCCGGCGACGACCTCCCCGAGCTCGACTTCGGGCCCCTGATCAACGCCGCCAAGGCGGCAGAGCTGACGGGCCAGGTGGCCGAGGCCGTCCGCCGGGGCGCCGTCCCGCTGCACCGCGGCCGCCTGGCCGACGGCCGCTTCCTGCCCGGCCAGGACACCGGCGCGTACGTACCTCCCGTCGCGCTGCTGAGCCCGCCGCCCTCCTCGCCCCTGCACCACGCCGAACCCTTCGGCCCCGTCGACACCGTCGTCCCGGTCGACACCGAGGCCGAGCTGCTCGCCGCCATGAACGCCAGCAACGGCGCGCTCGTCGCGGCCCTCTCCTGCGACGACGAGGCGGTCTTCGCGCGCCTGGCCCCGCAGATCCGGGCGTTCAAGGTCGGCCGCAACGGCCCCCGCTCGCGCGGCGACCGCGAGGAGCTCTTCGGCGGCTTCGGGGCGTCGTGGCGCGGCGCCTTCGTCGGCGGGGAGCTGCTGGTGCGGGCGGTGACGGAAGGACCGTCCGGCGAACGGCTGCCGGGAAACTTCCCGGAGTACCACTTGATGCCGTGAGGCCGGGCGGCGACGGCGCCGCAGTGAGGCCGGGCCGAGGTGCCCTAACCGATCCCCTGCCGGTCGGGCAGCAGCGCGAAATCCCGGTCCGCCGCATCCGGCACCGTGCGCGACACGGCGTGCTCCAGCAGCGCGCGGTGCCGCTCCAGCGGCGGGCGCCGGTCCTCGGGGACCAGCCACCACAGGTCCTCCAGGGCGGCCAGCAGCCGCCGGGTCACCTGCGGGCTGCCGGTCGCGCAGCCGCGGATCTCCGCGAACCCCAGGTCGACCAGGTCCGCCCAGCCGGGCACGTCCTGCACCAGGCGCACCGCGCCCCGGCGGTCGCAGTGGTGCAGCGCCCCCAGCGGGCGGCGGGCCAGGGCCGCGAGGAACTGGGTGATCCGGTCCAGGCACTGCACGGCCGTCGTCGGATCGTTCACGGCGGGGGACAGGGCCCGCTGCGCGATGTCCGACAGCTGCCGCAGCCCGAAGCCCAGGTCCTGGTGGAAGGTCCGCTCCACGCCCACGGACACCGTGTACCGCAGCGCGCGGGACGGTGGCGCGGCCCCGCCGTGGACCGCCAGCACCGGCGTCCCGGGCACCACGAAGTCCCCGATCCGCGGGATCAGCCGCAGGACGACGCCGTGCCGCCGCGCGACCCGCACCAGCCGGGCGACGTGCACGTCCCGCAGCACCCCGGCCCGGCCCGCGTGGGCGATCTCCGCACCCGGCTCCGCGAGCGCCGGCCGCTCGTCGTCCGCGACACCGTGCTTGTCCAGCACCCGGAAGGACTCCCGGGTGATCCGGTCGATCACGTAGCTCACCCGCATCAGCCGCAGCGTGGAGTTCACGTAGGCGATGAACAGCCCCAGGCTCACCAGCACCAGCACGACGCACACGATGCCGGAGAAGACCGGGACGGTGGAGACCGTACGGGGGTTCTCGTCGCCCTCGTAGGACGCCTGCACCAGCAGCGCGAACAGGAACGTCGCCAGGAAGACCGCGAACGTGCACTTGGTGATCCGGCTGCGGACGTACAGCCGCACCACGCGCTGGGAGAACTGCCCGCCCGCCACCTGCAGCGCGACCAGGGAGATCGAGAACACCACCCCGATGAAGGTCAGCATCGCCGAGCCGACGGTAGTGATGATCGTCTTGGCGTCGTCGGCGATCCCGATCAGGGACTCGACGGCCGCGTAGTCCCCTTCCTCCTGCAGCGCCCCGATGACGAACTGATCCACCTCCAGCACCCCGGCGGCCAGCACCGCGGCGCCGACCAGCCCCGCGGTTGGCGTGAACCAGAACGTGTCCCGCAGGTGCTCCCGCAGCGGCGACAGGGGCCGCGGCCGCCGCCGCGCACCCACCGCCGCCCGGGTATGCCCCGTATTGCCCATAAGTGAACCTTATGCCCCGCGTAGATACCCAGGTGAAAGGCACTCCGAAACCTTGGTATTGTTATCCCTGTCGCCGCGGGCACCGCCCCGCCGGAGACGACACCCGGTCCGGGTGGCGGAATGGCAGACGCGCTAGCTTGAGGTGCTAGTGCCCTTTATCGGGCGTGGGGGTTCAAGTCCCCCCTCGGACACCAGTAGAAACCCCAGTTCACCTGGGGTTTTTCTGTTTTCCTGAGCCTGATAATGCTCTGCGTGACCCACTGCGTGACCCACTGCGTGACCCACTGCGTGACCCGGGAGCTACCGGCGCTTCGGCCGGGGCCAGGCCGGGCGTGGACTCGGTAGCGGCCCCGGGATCACGATCAAGGTGACCCACGCACTCGGCAGCCGGCCGTGCGTTCAGCCCGCCCTCAGTCGTCAGCTCGTCGAGCGTGGGCGCGTCGCCAGCGTCCAAGTGGTCGACGATTACGAAGAGAAGGTTCTGCTCCTGTCTCGAAGGTCGATCGGCCTGAGGTGGGGCGCTTGTCGGCCCTGTGCTCAGGCCAAGCCTCCGCGTTCCCGGCGCTCCTGCTCCGCCTTCTCCTTCTCCTCGATCTTCTTGAGCACCTCCGCGCGCCCGCCATCGCCCCACCTCTTGAGGATGTCCGCGTCCATACGCATGGCACCGTAAATGTCGAGACGCTTGTAAAGATCGGTCTCTTTGCAGAGGCTCTCCACGTCCTTGGTGAACTCCTTGAGCAGCCACCGGAAGTCATCGTCGGTCGGGGGCCCCTCCGCTTTGGCGGCGGCCATTCGCTCTTCCCTGGTCACGCTGTCCTGCTGACTCATACAGGCTCCTCTGGCAGTCCAGGCGATCGGTCGCCACCACGGCGACGCGTAAAGGCACTGCCTCCAGCATGGAACGGGCTACCAGCACCGCACGCCGGACCGGTAGAAATTGCCCCAACCTAGTGAGGCATCGCATCGCGCCCCCCATGCGCCGAGGTCGCACCTTGCAGCCTTCGAAGCCGTCCGGCTTCGGCTGGACGACGCGACCCAGGACGAGCCATGCATTGCCCGAGGCACACCTCCGGCATCTTCGGGGTGGGCGTTTTCGCAGGACAGAGGCCTAAAGGCACTCCGAAACCTTGGTATTGTTATCCCTGTCGCCGCGGGGAACGCCCCGCCGGAGGCAGCACCTGGTCCGGGTGGCGGAATGGCAGACGCGCTAGCTTGAGGTGCTAGTGCCCTTTATCGGGCGTGGGGGTTCAAGTCCCCCCTCGGACACCAGCAGGAACCCCAGTTGACCTGGGGTTTTTCTGTTTTTGTGGGCCTGATGACGCTTCGCGTGACCCACCGGGTGACCCACGGGACCGGGCGCTACCGGTTCGAGGAGCAACCGGGCTGACGCCACCGAGGCCGATCCGGCGGGCAGCCTGGCGCCCCCACGCCTGCCTTCTCCGCACCGCCGACCGCGTTCGTTCCGGCCGGGGAGTGACGCGACGGTGAGCGGCCGCGTACGACGAGGCGGTACCGGCGTACGCGGCCCGGCCCGGGACGCACTGCGGGCTGCCGCGCAGACGGCGTTGCGAGAGCGGAATCGTCTCTGAAGCCGCGCTGAAGCCGTGCTGAAGCTCACTGAGGGCACGCTCTGCGCAGACGTCGCAAGGTGTCTCCATCCCGCGGCTCGCCATGAAAACAGGAAACGCGCGCATCGCAGGCCAGATGCGCAACAGAATCAAAGTGGGGGGAACGAGATGTTTATTCACCGACGAAGAATGGCCGGGCTGCTGGCGGCGGCTGTTAGCGCCACGGTATTGGCGGGACTTCCGAGTGCTGCAGCAGCAGATAGTAGCCCAAGTGCCGCCGGCGTCCGTCCGGCCGCCACTGCTTCGCCGAAGGCCTATGTCGACTGGCTCAAGGTCAAGGCGGATGCCGGGGACGGTGATGCTGCTGAATACTCTAAGAAATACCAGGCTCTCTCCGCGGAGAAGCAGAAAAAGTATCTTGAGTACATCAACGACCGCAGCTACTTCAACGTATTCGCCAACGCGGTCGAGGGGAAGGGTGCGGCCCGTACCGTGATGGCGGACGGCGATGTCGTCGTCAGCAGGGGCGACGACTCCGGTTCCGAGGCAGGACAGGGCCCGGGCCCCGGTGAGTCCGGTCCCGAGGCCGCCGGGTCCAGGGATCTGTGGGCTTCGCACTGGGTGAAAGTCAAGTATTTCGGTCTTGAGGCCACCAGGGTCACGGTCAAGACTTCATACCGGGTCAGAGGGAAGAACACCACCAAGGTCTACCCCGGAACCGCGTGGCACAAAAACTACATTGCGGGCACCGACCTGACTCACACTCCGGTCGATGAATGGATCTCGGCGGAACCCGCAGACAATGCACACTCCGAGACGGTGTGGACGTTTGAGTGGTGGACGGGCATTGAAGACACAGGACGTCATCGCGTCTGGGCCGACTACAGCGGCTTCAAGGGCGGATATCTGAAGACGTGACGCCAATTCAGGTAGCCATGACCTGAGACGTACTGCAACTCTCCGCCTAGGCGGGCCGCGTCTTGAGGAAAGGGGTGGTCCGCCCCGGCGAAGGCCACGCCCGTCGTCTGCTGCGTGGCCTTTACCCCCGCAGGCCGTGGAGATCAGCGGCACGCCGACAAGGTCAGGGCGAGCGCCCCGACCAGGGCGAGCACCGTGGCCTCGGCCCGGACGATAAGGAGGACCCCGGTCCTTCTGACGCGGTCGCCGTACAGGAGGCGGTTCAGGGCGCGTTCGGCGTCGGCGTCGAGCGGGCGGTCGCGCCAGGGGCCGTCACCGGAGGGCACGGGGTTGGCCGTTCGCAGCAGTTCCAGTTCGTCATGCATCGTCGTCGCCTCCAGCGCGCGCGTCGGTTCGTGCCTCGGACCCTATGGGCAGGGCGGGCCGTATGCGGTCGGCCTCGGCGCGCAGGCGGCGGCGGGCCCGGTGCAGGCGCATGGCGGCGGCGCTGCGGCTGCAACCCAGGGCCACGGCCAGTTCGTCGAGGGTCAGTTCCTCCCAGGCGGTCAGGCGCAGCGCCTCCTGGTCGGCCGGGGAGAGGCGGGCGAGGGCCTCGTGCACCCAGGCGCCGGGGCGGTCCGCGTCCGGGCTCTCCACGGTGTGCCGGCGGTGGGCGGTCTCGTGGTGGCCGAGCCTGAGCAGGAGACGGCGGTAGCGGGACATGCCGCGGACGGTGTTGGCCAGGCAGTTGCGGGCCACACCGTACAGCCAGGGCAGCGGCGGGTCGGGCATCTCCGCCCGGCGCCTCCAGGCGACGGAGAACACCTCCGACACCACTTCTTCCACTTCGTGCGCCTGCCCGTCCAGCCGTCGCGCCACGAAGCGGCTGACCGCCCAGTAGTGCGTGCGATAGGCAGCGGCGAAGGTTTCCTCCGTGCTCATGATCGGCTGATGTCCGGCATAGCAGAGATCTTCACATGCGTGTGGTGTGAGGTGGATCGCACACCGGCGGGCCGGGGAGCGGTGAAAGAGCGCGGGGGTCCGGACACCTACGGGGCATGAGATCCCCCGTGAAGTGGCTGACCACCACCGACCACAAGACCATCGGCACGCTCTACCTGGTCACGGCGTTCGCGTTCTTCTGCGTCGGTGGGCTGCTCGCCCTGCTGATGCGCGCCGAGCTGGCCCGGCCGGGTCTGCAGATCGTGTCGAACGAGCAGTTCAACCAGGCGTTCACGATGCACGGCACGATCATGCTGCTGATGTTCGCGACGCCGCTGTTCGCCGGTTTCGCGAACTGGATCATGCCGCTGCAGATCGGCGCGCCCGATGTGGCGTTCCCGCGGCTGAACATGCTCGCCTACTGGCTCTACCTCTTCGGCTCGCTGATCGCCGTCGGCGGGTTCCTGACTCCGGACGGGGCCCCCGACTTCGGCTGGTTCGCCAATTCGCCGCTGTCGGGCGCGCAGTAT
>NZ_JBAMDC010000356.1:0-6624 GCF_036961605.1 Streptomyces sp. KLMMK | reverse complement strand
ACCGGCGCCCTTGGCGGCGTGCACCGCCGCCTTCGGGCGGGGCGAGTGCTGCCGCACCTCCTCCATGCTGGAGCGCATCACGTTGCGCAGCCAGGTGCCCAGCGGCTTCTCCACGAACCGGTGCATGAGCCACGCCGCGCCGAGCATCACCAGGACCAGGCCGATGACCAGCAGGTGCCGGGGGACGCGGTCGCGCAGGGCGTAGATCAGCGTCATGCCGATGTACTGGTGGAGCAGATACAGCGGGTAGGTGAGGGCGCCCGCCGTGGACAGCCAGCGCCACTGGATCCGGTTGAACGCGCCGCACGCGATCAGCGCCATCAGCACGAACGCGACGAAGATGATCACCCGGGCGGGCCAGGCGGGGATGTTGTGCGTGGTGTTGTCCGCGACGCGACGCGCGATCTGGTGCTCGGCGAGGAGCAGCGACAGGGCGACGATGCCCCACAGCAGCGCGGTGGGGCGGTAGCGGTACATGAGGTAGAAGGCGATGCCCGCGACGAAGTACGGCTGGTAGAGCGGCATCGCCCACTGGTCGAGGAGCTTGACGTCCGCCTGGACCGAGGCCATCGCGACGACCGTCCACAGCGCGCAGAAGAGCACGCACTTGCGGTACGTCACGCCCGTGGCCACCACGATCGCGAAGAGTACGTAGAACTTCAGCTCGATGAAGAGCGTCCAGTAGACGCCGTCGACGTCCCAGACTCCGAAGCCCGTCTGGAGCATGGTCAGGTTCGTGAGGACGCTGTTGAAGCCGCCGTTGATCTGCCGCACCTGCGGCCACAGCGAGATGACGGCCGCCGTCAGGAAGATCCCGACCCAGTACGCGGGGTAGACCCGCGACACCCGGGAGACCACGAAGTCACCCAGCGAGCGGCCCCACGTGCTCATGCAGATCACGAAGCCGCTGATCAGGAAGAAGATCTCGACGCCGGTCCAGCCGTACTGCGCGAACTTCCACAGGTTGGGGAAGATGTGCTCGGGGTCCTCGCCCCAGCCGCCGCGCAGCGCCACGTAGTGGAAGAAGACGACCATGAGGGCCGCGAGCAGCCGCAGCGCGTCCAGGACGTAGAGCCTGGGCCGGGGAGCGGTGGTCCGCTGTCCGGCTGCCAGGCCGCCATCGAGGTCACCTCGTCTGGCGAAACGCATGTCGTCCTCTCCATCGGCTCAGGTCGGCTCATCCTACGAGGGCCGTCCGCGCGCATGCTGGCACAAGGACCCCCCGGCCCGCCGTGACAGTTATCTCCTGTCTCTGCCGTAATTCCAACCCCTGCCTGGAAACGGCTCCGGGGTGATCTTGTGATGATCTTGTGGTGGGCCCGCCGTCCGGCTTGCCGCGGACCCGCTAGCCGGCCCGGATCTCCGCCGCCGCCCGCCGCAGCCCGCGCCTCAGCGCCCCCGCCAGCGGCCGCTCCACCAGGCGGTGCACCAGCCACGCGACCAGCAGCATGCCCGTCACCAGCGCGATCAGCAGGACGGCCGGAGCCAGGTCGCCGGCCGTCCGCCGGATGACCAGCCAGCCCACGCGCTCGTGGAGCAGATAGAGGGGATAGGTCAGCGCCCCGGCGGCGGTCAGCCAGGGGTGGCCGAGGCGGTGCGTCCGGCCGAGCGCGACCGCCCCCACGGCGAGGAAGAACAGCGCGAGCAGCACCGCCGTCGGCCAGTGGGGCACGCGGTGGCCCATGTAGCCCTCGGCCCGTGTCTGGGCCGCCACCAGGTCGTGCTGGGCAACGAGGAAGCAGGCGGCGACGATCAGCCACAGCACGAGGTTGGGGCGGTAGCGGTGCATGAGGTAGAAGGCGATGCCGGCGATGAAGTACCAGCAGTCCTCCGGCATCAGCACCTGGTCGAGCACGGGCTCGTCCACCGCCGCCGCGACGGCCGCCGCGAAGCCCCACACCACGCAGAAGCCCACCGCCCGCGCGTACGTCAGCCCCTTCCCGGCGACGACCAGCGCGAAGAGCAGGTAGAAGCGCATCTCGACCCACAGCGTCCAGTACACGCCGTCGACGGGGTCCACCCCGAGGGGGGAGTGGAGCATGGTCAGGTTGACGGCGACGTCCCGCGCGCGGGGGGTTTCGCCCGGCACCGGCCACAAACGGACGACGAGTGCGACGGCGAGCACCGAGAACCAGTACGCGGGGAAGAGCCGGGTGACGCGCGAGGAGGCGAACCGGCCGACCCCCCTGCCCCAGCAGCTCATGCAGATCACGAAGCCGCTGATCAGGAAGAACAGCTGCACACCCAGCCAGCCGTAGGACGCCGGCAGGTGGGCGGTGGGGAAGACCGCCGCCGGCGGGGCGCCCCAGGCGCCGCTGCCGAACGCCACGTAGTGGTACGCCACCACCATCAGCGCCGCGAGCAGCCGCAGGCCGTCCAGCGCGGCCAGCCGGGCGCGCCCGTCGCTGCCGTCCGGGCCTCCGGGGGACTCGGGGGGCTCCGCGTGCTCCTGCTGTACCGGCAGAGTGGGGTGCAACGCCCCTCCAGGTGAGGAAGGTGAGGCAGTGCCGGGGAAGCTATCACGTAAATCTGTAGTTTTTCCGCATTAACTACATAACGGGCAATGCGTGCCATCCCGCCATGGAACCCTTCGATCCGCCAGTTCACGGGCCGGATTGCCGGGGGCACTGCCGAACGCCCACTACTCTGGTTGCGTGACCATTCGCCTGTACGACACCAGCGCCCGGCAGATCCGTGACTTCTCCCCGCTCACTCCGGGCTGCGTCTCGATCTACCTGTGTGGCGCGACCGTGCAGGCCGCCCCGCACATCGGCCACATCCGGTCGGGCCTGAACTTCGACATCATGCGTCGCTGGTTCGCCTACCGCGGCTACGACGTGACCTTCGTCCGCAACGTCACGGACATCGACGACAAGATCATCACGAAGGCGGCGGACCAGGGCCGCCCCTGGTGGTCCATCGGCTACGAGAACGAGCGCGCCTTCAACAGCGCCTACGACGCCCTCGGCTGCCTGCCGCCGACCGTCGAGCCCCGCGCCACCGGCCACGTCACCGAGATGGTCGAGATGATGCGCGGCCTCATCGAGCGCGGCCACGCCTACGAGGCCGACGGCAACGTCTACTTCGACGTCCGCTCCTTCCCCGGCTACCTCCAGCTCTCCAACCAGGAGCTGGACAACCTCCTCCAGCCCTCCGGCGAGGGCGAGACCGGCAAGCGCGACCCCCGCGACTTCGCCATGTGGAAGGCCGCCAAGCCCGGCGAGCCCTCCTGGGAGACCCCCTGGGGCCGCGGCCGCCCCGGCTGGCACCTGGAGTGCTCGGCCATGGCCCACAAGTACCTCGGCGAGGCCTTCGACATCCACGGCGGCGGTCTCGACCTGATCTTCCCCCACCACGAGAACGAGATCGCCCAGGCCAAGGCCTTCGGCGACGCCTTCGCCTCGTACTGGGTGCACAACGCCTGGGTCACCATGAGCGGCGAGAAGATGTCGAAGTCCCTCGGCAACTCCGTCCTCGTCGCCGAGATGGTCAAGCACTGGCGCCCCATCGTCCTGCGCTACTACCTCGGCACCCCGCACTACCGCTCGATGATCGAGTACAGCGAGGAGGCCCTGCGCGAGGCCGAGGCCGCGTTCGCGCGGATCGAGGGCTTCATGCAGCGCGTCTGCGAGATGGCCGGCAAGACCGTCGAGCCCGCCGCAGAGGTCCCGCCCGCCTTCGCCGAGGCCATGGACGACGACCTGGGCGTCCCGCAGGCCCTCGCGATCGTGCACACCACCGTCCGCCAGGGCAATTCCGCCCTGACCGCGGACGACAAGGAATCCGCCGTCGCCCGCCTGGCAGAGGTCCGCGCCATGCTCGGCGTCCTCGGCCTCGACCCGCTGGACGAGCAGTGGGCCGGCGCCTCCGCCGGCCGCGGCGACGACCTCCACGGCGTGGTGGACTCCCTCGTCCGCCTCGTCCTCGACCAGCGGCAGGCAGCCCGCGCCCGCAAGGACTGGGCCGCCGCCGACGCCATCCGCGACCAGCTCCAGCACGCGGGCCTCGCCATCGAGGACACCCCGTCCGGACCGCGCTGGTCGCTGTCCTGAGGGACACTTTTCGTACGTACGTAGTAGGCAACCGCCGGGCGCAGTCCGGCGCAGCCGTCCGAAGCCCGTGAGGCCCGCCAGGGCCGAGCGGCGCGGGGGCGGCAGAGAAACAGAAGTCAGGTGACCCCATGGCCGGCAACAGCCAGCGCAGGAACCGCCGTACGTCCAACAAGAAGGGCGCGACGGTCGGCAGCGGCGGCCAGCGGCGCCGAGGCCTGGAGGGCAAGGGCCCGACGCCGCCCGCGTCCATGCGCAAGGGACACAAGAAGAACCGTGTCGCCAACGCCCAGGCCAAGCAGGCGGCGGCCCGCCGCCCCGCCCCCCGCCGCGGCGGCCCCAAGGGCCCCAACGAGCTCGTCGTCGGCCGTAACTCCGTCGTCGAGGCGCTGCGCGAGGGCGTGCCCGCCAAGACGCTCTACGTCCAGCAGTACCTCGACAACGACGAGCGCGTCCGCGAAGCCCTCCAGCTCGCCACGGACAAGGGTCTCCACCTCATGGAGGCCCCCCGTCCCGAGCTCGACCGGATGACCAACGGCCTCAACCACCAGGGCCTCGTCCTCTCGGTCCCGCCCTACGAGTACGCCCACCCCGAGGACCTCACCGCCGCCGCCTTCGACGACGGCGAGGACCCGCTGATCGTCGCCCTCGACGGCATCACCGACCCGCGCAACCTCGGCGCCGTCGTCCGCTCCGTCTCCGCCTTCGGCGGCCACGGCGTGGTCGTCCCCGAGCGCCGCGCGGCCGGCATGACCGCCAGCGCCTGGAAGACCTCCGCCGGTACCGCCGCCCGTACGCCCGTCGCCCGCGCCACCAACATGACGCGGATGCTGGAGTCGTACCAGAAGGAAGGTCTGATGGTCGTCGGCCTCGCCGCCGACGGCGACGTCGAGCTGCACGAGCTCGAAGCCCTCGAGGGCCCGGTCGTCATCGTCGTCGGCAGCGAGGGCAAGGGCCTGTCCCGCCTCGTCGGCGAGACCTGCGACTTCCGCGTGCGCATCCCGATGCCGGGCGGCGCCGAGTCGCTCAACGCCGGTGTCGCCGCGGGCGTCGTGCTCTACGAAGCGGCGCGCCGCCGCGCCTGAAGAAACTCTCCTTGAGCGCAGGACGGGCCGGTTCACCGGCCCGTCCTGCGCTTAAGAGCTGGATTGACGGGCTCCGTTGACGCGACCCGGACAGTTCGACTCGGTCAAGGCAGTGTCCTAATCAGAAGTCACTCGGTTAGATGAGTGTGGACACCAGAACACCCCGCACACCCACGGGGGGAAGCTCTTCCGGGTACGACGACCAGCCCGCGCTGAGTACGGTGAAGGTTCCGTCCGACCCGGCGCAGATCGCCGTCAACCACGTGAGTTTCCGCGTGCAGCTCGCCCGGCCCCCGCGCGTCGCCCGCCAGTTCGCAGGCATCGCCGACACGGCGCAGCTGCCCACCGTCAAGAGCGCGCCCAAACGACGCGCTCCCGTGGTGTGGAGCGGGCGGGCCGCCCCCGGCGACGCGGCGCCCACCGAACTCCTCCAGGCCGTACGGGACTCCGCCGTCACCGACGCGGGCTCCACCCAGGTGCTGCCCCGCATCCGCGTCGACGACCAGCACCCCTCCGTCGTGGGCCCCCGCAGCCACTCCGAGCGCACCGGCCCCGGCGAGCTCGTCGACGCCGCCGGCCCCGCCGCGCCCGGCAGCCGGCTCCTGCACGGCGTCCGCCCCACGGACAGCGCCTACGACGAAGATCAGTACCGCTACCCGCAGTTCGACGGCCCCGACGCCGACTACGACGACGAGGACGGCGAGGACGAGAGCGGCGCCGCCAAGCGCAACAGCGACTCCGTCCGGCACGCCTACTACCCCGGCCGCCGGATGAACCTCGGCGTCGTCCTGCTGCCCCTGCGGATCTTCCTCGGCTTCATCTCCATCTACGCCGGCATGGGCAAGCTCTGCGACCCCGTCTACTTCGACGGCGGCAAGCGCGGCTCCATGGTCGCCTGGCTCACCGCCCTGCACCCCTGGGCCGCCGCCGAGCCCCTGCGCAACCTCGCCCTCGCCCACCCCGTCGGCGCCGGCCTCACCGTCGCCTTCCTCCAGGTCGTCGTCGGTGTCCTCACCATCTTCGGCCTCTGGCAGCGCCTCGCCGCAGCCGTCGGCGTCCTGCTGTCCGCCGTCCTCCTCGTCACCGTCAGCTGGCGCAGCGCCCCCGTCTACGATGCGCCCGACATCATCTACCTCGCCGCCTGGAGCCCCCTCGTGATCGCCGGGGCGCCCTTCTACTCCGTCGACGGGCGGCTCGCGGGCGAGGCCTGGCGCCGCCTCGGCCCCCGCGCCGAGCTGTGGGAGCTCCGGCAGCGCGTCCTGCGGCGCGGCACGATCATGGCCACCGTCCTCATCGGCCTCTCCCTGCTGGTCGGCTCCACCCTCGGCGGCGCCGTCCGCTCCTCCCAGACCGTCAAGGTCCCCGGCCCCAGCGACCCGCCCGTCAACAACCTCCCCGGCTCGCCGTACCCCCAGAGCCCCGGCACCTCCACCCCCCGCGGCCCCCGGAGCCCCTCCGCCGTCGGCACCCCCAAGCCCACGGCCCCCGGC
>NZ_JBAMDC010000355.1:0-6639 GCF_036961605.1 Streptomyces sp. KLMMK | reverse complement strand
CTGCAGGACCGCGGCGCCTCCCTCTTCGACCTGCTCGGCGCGAGCCCCCTCGACCCCGAGGAGCTCACCGAACTCCCCGGCGCCGAGCCCCTCGCGCTCCTCACCGCCCTGCGCGCCGCCCACGCGGACGGGGGCTACGACCTGCTCGTCGCCGACATGCCGCCCCTGCACGCCACGGTGCGGCTGCTGGCCCTCCCCGAGCAGCTGCGCCGCTACCTGCGCAGGCTGCTGCCCGCCGAGCGGCAGGCCGCCCGCGCCCTGCGCCCCGTGCTCGCCCAGCTCGCCGGCGTGCCCATGCCCGCGCAGCGGCTCTACGAGACCGCAAGCCGCTGGGAGGCCGAGCTCGCCGCCGTCCAGGACGTCCTCGAAGCCGAGGGCACGACCGTGCGCCTCGTCGCCGAGCCCGGCCCGCTCGCCGCCGGCGAACTGCGCCTCGCCCGCGCCGCCCTCTCCCTCCAGGGCTGCCGCGTCGACGCCCTGGTCGCCAACCGCCTGCTGCCCGGCGTCACCGGCGACGGCGTGACGGACGAGGGGGTCACCGGCCCCTGGCTCGCCGGGCTCGTCGCCGAGCAGCTGGCCGCCCACAAGAGCTTGCACGAGGAGTTCCTGGTCGACGGCGTCACCGTCTGCGAGCTGCCGCACCTCGGCCGCGGCCCGCGCGGCCCGCAGGACCTCGCCGAACTCGCCGCGCGGGCGCGCTCGACCACCATCGGCGTCGCCGCCGCTGCAGGAGGAAACGGTTCGGCCGGCGGCTTCGGCGTCATACCCGGCGGCGGCCTCACCGACGAGCTCGACGGCTGGAGCGGCACCGGCGGCGCCGGGGACCCGGCCGTCGAGGACCGCCTCGCCGCCGACGGCGTCCTGCTGTGGCGCCTCCCGCTGCCCGGCGCCGACCGCGGCGACCTCGACCTGCTGCGCCGCGGCGACGAACTCATCATCGGCGTCGGCCCGTTCCGCCGCGTCCTGACCCTGCCCTCCGCGCTGCGCCGCTGCACCGTCTCGGGCGCGGGCCTGCGGGACGGAGCGCTGTGCGTACGCTTCACCCCCGACCCCGGCCTGTGGCCAAGGTCCTCTTGAACGGCACTGCCTGAACGGCACCCGGCCCTTCGGGTAACGTCGGAGAAAACCCCTGTTTGCAGGAGCCAGGAGGCGCTGCCATGAGCGATCACACCGAGCGCCCCGCACCCGAGGCGCCCGACCCCGACGCCTGGGGCGATGCCTGCGCCGAGGACCTCGCGGCCGAGCGCGCCCGCCGGCGCGCGCAGCAGGGGCCGCCGCCCGGCACCGCCGCCGAGGAGCTGCGCAAGCTCGTCGACGCCGTCGCCGACAAGGTCTCCGGCATGCAGCTGCCGCTCGGCGGCGGCACCGCCCAGGTCGTCGTCCAGCAGGTCGTCGCCCAGGCGAAGGCCGTCGTCGAGCCCGTCATCGAGCGCAACCCCGATGTCTTCGACCACCTCGCCTCCGCCGGCTCCGAACTCCTGGCCGCCTACCGCGCGGCGGTCCGGGGCCAGGAGGCCCGCTGGGTGCGCGAGGAGCCCGCGCAGCGCCCCGGAAAGCCCGCCGGACCCGGCGAAGGTGACGGAGGCAAGGGCGGGAGCGAGCGCATCGACCTCGACTGATCCCCGGCTCCGGTACGGTGGGTCGCGGCGGGGTTCGAGCGAAAAACTGAGGGACACATGGGACTCACCATCGGCGTCGACATCGGCGGCACGAAGATCGCGGCCGGTGTGGTCGACGAAGCGGGCAACATCCTCGCGACGTGCAAAGTGCCGACCCCGTCGACCCCCGAGGGCGTCATCGACGCCATCGCGGACGCGGTGCGTACGGTCAGCGCCGACCACGACGTGGAGGCCGTCGGCATCGGCGCCGCCGGCTACGTGGACGACAAGCGGGCCACCGTCCTCTTCGCCCCGAACATCAACTGGCGCCACGAGGCGCTGAAGGACAAGGTCGAGCAGCGCGTCGGCCTCCCCGTCGTCGTCGAGAACGACGCCAACGCCGCGGCCTGGGGCGAGTACCGCTTCGGCGCCGGCCAGGGCCACGACGACGTCATCTGCATCACGCTGGGCACCGGCCTCGGCGGCGGCATCATCATCGGCAACAAGCTCCGCCGCGGCCGCTTCGGCGTGGCCGCCGAGTTCGGCCACATCCGGGTCGTCCCCGACGGCCTGCTGTGCGGCTGCGGCAGCCAGGGCTGCTGGGAGCAGTACGCCTCCGGGCGCGCGCTCGTCCGCTACGCCAAGCAGCGCGCCAACGCCACCCCCGAGAACGCCACGATCCTGCTGGGCCTCGGCGACGGCACGGTCGACGGCATCGAGGGCAAGCACATCAGCGCCGCCGCCCGGCAGGGCGACCCGGTCGCCATCGACTCCTTCCGCGAGCTGGCCCGCTGGGCGGGCGCGGGCCTGGCCGACCTGGCCTCGCTCTTCGACCCCTCCGCGTTCATCGTCGGCGGCGGCGTCTCGGACGAGGGCGACCTCGTGCTCGACCCCATCCGCAAGTCCTTCAAGCGCTGGCTGATCGGCGGTCAGTGGCGCCCGCACGCACAGGTGCTGGCCGCGCAGCTGGGCGGCAAGGCGGGGCTCGTCGGCGCGGCGGACCTGGCCCGTCAGGGCTAGCTTTGCATCCGGGGCGACCCCGCGGTCCGGGGCGCCCCGTTCCTGTCCGCCGCCAGGCGTTCTTCTCCGCCGCAGCGGATGTCAACCACGATGGCGCATACCGGCGGTGCCGAACCCGGCTCAAGTGGATTCGGCACCGCCGGACACCGCCGTCTCGCATTGCGCCGTTGCGGCGGAAGGGATGGGCGAGCGCATGAGTGCAGATGTCCTGGCGGACCTCCCGGCATCGCGAACCGAGCCGGACGGCTCTGCCGTCATCCGCGTGCTCAGTTACAACATCCGCTCCATGCGCGACGACGTCGCGGCCCTCGCCCGGGTGATCCGGGCCTGCCGGCCCGACGTCGTCTGCGTTCAGGAGGCCCCCCGCTTCTTCCGCTGGCGCAAGGCCGCCGCCCGGCTCGCCCGGACCTCCGGGCTCGTCCACGTCGCGGGCGGCGCCACCGCCTCCGGGCCGATGGTCCTCTCCTCGCTCCGCGCCCACGTGGAGCGCACCGAGGACATCCTGCTGCCCCGTACCCCCGGCCTCCACCAGCGGGGCTTCTCGACCGCGGTGCTCCGCTTCGGCCGCGCCCGGCTCGGCGTCCTCAGCTGCCACCTGAGCATCAAGGACTGGGAGCGCTACGAACAGGGCCGGCTGCTCCTCGACCGGCTGGCCGCCATGGACGTGCCGCACGCCGTCGCCGCGGGCGATCTCAACGACCGCCCCGACGGCCGCACCTTCGGCCTGCTGGCGGACGCCCTGCAGGACGGCTGGGCGACGAAGCCGTGGGGGAGGGAGCACACCACCCGGCTGGGCGATCCGCTGCAGCGGATCGACGCGGTCTTCGCGACGGAGGGGGTGGAGGTGCTGGGGTGCGGGGTGCCCATGGGGCTGCCCGGCATCGCCGAAAGCGATCTCCGGGCAGCCACGGATCACCTGCCGGTGCTGGCCGCGCTGCGGGTGCCGGCCGCGTAGGGCGGGCGGCTCACACCACCGCGCCGCGCCCAGGGTCGTCGTCCTCGTCGTCGCTGTCCTTCATCCGCAGGACGAGCGTGGCGAAGCCGCCCAGGAAGCCGCCGACCCCGAGGGTCGTCACCCACCAGGTGAGCTGCTGCTGCAGCAGCACCATGATCAGTAGCAGCAGCGGACCGCCCAGCACGGCGATCCAGGCGAAGCGCGCGGTGACGTCCCCGGTGGGCAGGGGCGGCGGCTCGGGCGGGATGAAGTGGCCCTCGTCGGCCGGGTCGTCCGCATCGTCCGCGCCGTCCTGCGGGGACTCCGGCGTGCTCCAGTCGCGGGGGCCGACGCCGGGCGCGTAGACGATGAAGCTGCCCGGGGGCTCCTCCCGGGCCGGAGCGGGCTCGGGGGAGGCATCCTTCCCGGGAGCGTCCTTCTCCGGGGCGTCCTTCCCGGCCCCCGCAGGGGTGCCGGTGTCGCCGCCCGTGGCCGGCCAGCGGCCGGTCGCGGGGTCGGGCTGCTCCCCGTACGCGGCGACGAGCTCCGCCCAGGCCGCGTCCTCGTCGAGCGGGTCGCGGCTCTCGTCGCGGCCCGCGTCACGCTCAGCCACGGGCGGCCGTCCCCTCCTGGGAGCCGACGCCGGAGAGCCGGCCGATGAACGCGTAGGTGTCCTCGAAGATGCGCTCGGCGTCGTGGTCCAGGGTGGCCACGTGGTAGCTGCGCTCCAGCAGGCGCTCGGTGACGTCGCGGGAGGAGACGCGGGCGAGGATGCGGGCGGAGTCGGCCGGCGGGACGATGTGGTCCTCGGGGCTGTGCATCAGCAGCAAGGGCTGGGTGACCTGGGGCAGTTCGGCGTCGACCAGCTGGAAGAAGCGGCGCACCGAGTGCGCGGCGTGCAGCGGCACCCGGTCGTAGCCGACCTCCTGGGCGCCGGGCTTGGCGATGTCGCTCGCGATGCCCTTGGTGGAGGGCACGAAGTGGCGCACGACGGGCAGGGCCCGCGCGGCCAGGCCGTGGACCTTGTTGCCCGGGTTGACGAGGACGACGCCGCTGACCGCGTCCCCGTGGCGGGCCGCGAGGCGCAGGGCGAGCGCCCCGCCCATCGACAGGCCGCACACGAACACCTGCGAGCAGCGCTCGCTCAGCTCCCGCAGCGCGTGGTCGACCTCCGCGTACCAGTCCTGCCAGCCGGTGAGCTGCATGTCCTGCCAGCGGGTGCCGTGCCCGGGCAGCAGCGGCAGCGAGACGCTCAGGCCCCGCCCGGCCAGGTGGTCAGCCCAGGGCCGCACGGACTGCGGGGAACCGGTGAAGCCGTGACACACGAGGACGCCTACCTCTCCGCCTTCATGGCGGAACGGCTCGGCTCCGGGGAGGAGCGGCACCGGGATCTCCGATCGGTGGAACGGGGGCAAGGGAGGACACAGAGGGTCCGGTCCTCAGCGTACGCGGAGCGCCGCACGGCGGGTAGGCAGGTTAAGGTCTCCTCGTCACACACAGGAGGTTCTCGGTTGTTCTACGGCGCTATGAAGGTGTCCATCGGCGGGTCGCTGAAGCTTGCCTTCCGGCCGTGGGTGGAGGGCCTGGAGAACATCCCGGCCGAAGGGCCCGCGATCCTCGCGAGCAACCACCTGTCGTTCTCGGATTCGTTCTTCCTGCCCGCGGTGCTCGACCGCAAGGTCACGTTCATCGCGAAGCAGGAATACTTCACCTCCCCCGGAGTCAAGGGGAAGCTGACGGCCGCGTTCTTCAAGGGCGTCGGCCAGCTGCCCGTCGACCGTTCGGGTGCCCGCGGCGCGGGTGAGGCCGCGGTCAAGAGCGGCCTGGACGTGCTGGCGCGCGGTGAGCTGTTCGGCATCTACCCCGAGGGCACCCGCTCCCCCGACGGCCGTCTCTACCGGGGCAAGCCGGGCGGGCTCGCCCGGGTGGCCCTGCTGTCCGGGGCGCCGGTGATCCCCGTGGCCATGATCGACACGGAGAAGGTGCAGCCCCCGGGCAAGGTGCTGCCCAAGATGGTGCGCCCGGGCATCCGCATCGGCGAGCCGCTGGACTTCAGCCGCTACCACGGCATGGACGGCGACCGCTTCATCCTGCGCTCGGTCACCGACGAGGTCATGTACAAGATCATGGAGCTCTCGGGCCAGGAGTACGTGGACATCTACGCGACCGCCGCCAAGCGGCAGATCGCGGACGAGGCGAAGCGGAAGGCCGAGGAGGAGAAGGCGGCGAAGGCCGCCGGGCTCGGCAAGGCAGCCGATCAGGGCGGAAAGTAAAGGGGAGCGGCAGCCGGCGGCGCAGCGCGCCCGGCTCGGGGGTTGGTCGATGACACCGCGCAGCAGGAAGCCGCGCGTCGTACGGATGTCGGTGGAGCTGCCGCTGTGGCGCGCGCTGACCGGCTACCGCATTCTGACGCTCTGCTACGCCCTGGCGATCTTCGCCATCAACTACCACGAGTACGCCCATCCGCTCGGCGGCGCCCTCTATATGGGCGTACTCACCGGGTGGATGGCGCTCACGTGGAACCGCACCTCGGCGCCGGAGCGCTGCACGAAACGGTTCCTCATCGCCGACCTGGCCCTCGCGCTCGCCGGAATCCTCATCACCGCCGTCGTGGACTCCCCGGCCCGCATCGACGGCGGTGCGGCCACCCTGCCGTCCATATGGACCGGCGGCGCCGTACTGGGCCTGGCCATCAAGGGCGGCTGGCGCTGGGCGGCCGTCGGCTCCACCCTCGTGGCCGTCGCCAACCTCGCCGAGCGCGGCAGCCCCGCCCGGGACACCGTCCACAACGTGCTCCTGGTGTGGGTCTCCAGCATCGCCATCGGCTACATCGTCGAGGTCGCCCGCGCCAGTGAGCGCACCCTCGCCCGCGCCCTGCGCATCGAGGCCGCCACCCGCGAGCGCGAGCGGCTCGCCCGCGACATCCACGACGGCGTCCTTCAGGTGCTGGCCATGGTGCAGCGGCGCGGTGCCGCGCTCGGCGGCGAGGCGGCCGAGCTCGGCCGGATGGCCGGCGAGCAGGAGATCGCCCTGCGCACCCTGGTCGCCGGGGGCCTGCTGCCCCCGCAGCGCTCCGCCGAGGAGCTC
>NZ_JBAMDC010000354.1:0-6656 GCF_036961605.1 Streptomyces sp. KLMMK | reverse complement strand
GCGGGTGGCGGCGGGCGGCGCGGTGTTCTGCGGCTGGGACGGTGCCGGGCCGGAGCCGTCGTACGCCCTGAACGGGCCGGGGCCGGAGGTGGACGAGCGGGCGGTGCTGGAGCCGGACACCGACGGCGGCTGGCGGGTGGTGTCGGAGCGTGTGCTGGTGGTGGTGGGCCGGCACGGGACGGTGGAGGTGCGCACGCCCGGGGGCGTGCTGCTGCGGCGCGATCTGCCGCCGCGCTGGTGGGAGCCGGCGGATGCGGAGGGGCGCGAGCGGCAGGGGTCGGCCGAGCCGCGGTGGGCGCTGCGGTCGCAGGTGGCGGCGGACGCGCGCTTCTTCGGGCTGGGCGGACGGGCGGCGGGTCCGCGGCTGCGGGACGGCTCGTACCGGCTGTGGAACACCGATCCGGACGGCGCCTTCGTGCCGGGCGACGATCCGCTGTACATCACGATGCCGGTGCAGCTGGTGGTGGCGGACGCGGGCACGCACCTGGTGTTCCACGACGACTCGTGGGACGGGCGGGTGACGCTGGCGGAGGGCGAGGAGGGCGCGGGCTCGGGCCACGACCGGCCGGGCCGCTGCGAGGTGCGGATGGACGGGGGGCCGCTGCGCTACTGGGTGCTGGTGGGGACGCCGGCGCGGGTGCTGCACGGCTGGGCGTCCCTGACGGGGGCCGCTGCGCTGCCGCCCGCGTGGGCGCTCGGTCACCATCACGCGCGCTGGGGCTTCGGCAGCGAGCGCGAGGTGCGGCGGGTGGTGGAGGGGTACGCCGAGCGCGGGCTGCCGCTGTCCGCCCTGCACCTGGACATCGACCACTACCGGGGGCACCGCGTCTTCACGGTGGACCGGGAGCGGTTCCCCGATCTGCCGGGGCTGGCGGCGGAGCTGCGGGAGAGGGGGGTGCGGCTGGTGTCGATCGTGGACCCGGCGGTGAAGGCGGAGCCGGGTCAGTGGGTGTTCGACAGCGGGGCGGCGGCCGATGCGTTCGTACGGGACGCGCGGGGGCGCCGGGTGCGGGGGGAGGTGTGGCCGGGCGAGTCGGTCTTCCCCGACTTCACCGATCCGCGGGTGCGCAAGTGGTGGGGCGGGCTGTACGGGGAGCGGCTGGCGCAGGGGTTCTCGGGCGTGTGGCACGACATGAACGAGCCGGTGTCGTTCGCGCCGTTCGGGGATCCGTCGCTGCCGCTGTCGGCGCGGCACTCGCTGGAGGGGCGCGGCGGCGACCACCGGGAGGCGCACAACGTGTACGGCCTGGCCATGGCCCGGGCCGGCTACGAGGCGCTGTGCGAGCTGCGGCCGGGCGAGCGCCCGTTCCTCTTCTCGCGCTCGGGCTGGGCGGGCATGCAGCGCTACGGCGGTACGTGGTCGGGCGATGTGGCCACGGGCTGGCCGGGGCTGCGGGCGTCGCTGTCGCTGGTGCTGGGCCTGGGGCTGTGCGGGGTGCCGTACTCGGGCCCGGACATCGGCGGTTTCTCCGGCTTCCCTTCGCCCGAGCTGTACGTGCGCTGGTTCCAGCTGGCCTCCTACCTGCCGCTGTTCCGCACGCATTCGGCGATCAACGCGGGGCGCCGGGAGCCGTGGGAGTTCGGCGGGGAGGCGCTGGAGCACGCGGGGGAGGCGCTGCGGGAGCGGATGCGGCTGCTGCCGTACTTCGTGACGCTCGCGCACCTGGCGCGGCGCACGGGGGCGCCCTATGTGCGTCCGGTGTGGTGGCGTTCGCCGGAGGACCGTGCGCTGCGGGACTGCGAGGACGCGTTCCTGCTGGGCGATTCGCTGCTGGTGGCGCCGGTGCTGGAGCAGGGGGCGGACCGGCGGGCGGTGCGGCTGCCGCGCGGGCTCTGGTACGACACGGCGACGGGCAGGGCGCACGAGGGGCCGGGGCAGGTGCTGCTGGACGCGCCGCTGTCGCGGATCCCGGTGCTGGCGCGGGCGGGTTCGGTGATTCCGGTGCAGCGGACTGCGGAGAGCGCTTCCGGGCCGGCCGGACCCTCGCCGGCCGGACAGCCCGGGCTCGCTGCGCTCTCCGGGCTCTCCGGACCGGTGGAGCTGGAGGTGTGGGCTCCGGCTCCGGGCCGTACGGGCGGCGGCGTGCTGGTCCCGGACGGCGGTGACGGGTGGGAGCCGCAGGAGGCCGTGCGGTTCACCACGCGCCGGCGGGACGGTGCGGTGGTCGTGGAGCAGGAGGGTGCGGAGGAGGTGGGGTATCCGGTCCGCGTGCGGGGAGAGGGCGCGTGACGGAGCAGAGGGGAGCGCAGTGAAGTGAGAGGGCGGGCGCCCTTCCCCGGGAGCCCGTCCGGCTGCTATCCGGGTGGCATGAACAGACCCCGGTTCCGGGCCGTCCTGCGGGCCTTCGTCCTGCCCGCCGCGGCCCTCCTGACGCTCCTGTCCCTTCCGGCCGCCGCGCCACCGGCGCGGGCCGCCTCCGCGGAGCCGCGCCCGCCCCGCGGGTTCGTGGCCCTCGCCGACGTGGATCCGACGATCCTGCAGGAGATGCGGTACGTGACCGTGCACAACTTCACGGGCCACCGCGTCGACGGCTATCTGCGCCCCATGTGCGTCCTGACGCGGGAGGCCGCCGACGCCCTGCACCGGGCGCAGCGCTCGCTGCTGCGCCGGGGCTACGGGCTGAAGGTGTACGACTGCTACCGGCCGCAGCGGGCGGTGAACGACTTCGTGGAGTGGGCCGAGGACCTCGCGGACACCCGGATGAAGGCGGAGTTCTACCCGCGTGTGGACAAGTCCCGGCTGTTCGAGGACGGGTACATCGCGGCGAAGTCCGGGCACAGCCGGGGCAGCACGCTGGACGTGACGATAGTGAAGCTGCCGGCCCGGCCGACGCGGCCGTACGTGCCCGGGGAGCCGCTCGTGCCGTGCTATGCGCCGCGGGAGCAGCGCTTCCCCGACAACTCCGTGGACATGGGCACGGGCTTCGACTGCTTCGACACCCTGTCGCACACCCTGGACCCGCGAATCACGGGCGTGCAGCGGGCGAACCGGCTGCTGCTGAAGTCGGCGCTGGAGCGGGAGGGGTTCGTCAACCTGCCGGAGGAGTGGTGGCACTACACCTTCAAGCCGGAGCCGTTCCCCGGCACGTACTTCGACTTCCCGGTGCTGCGCCGCCCCGCGCCTTGACGCTCCGTCACGGCGGGGGAACACTTCCCGTCCTGACAGGTCCGGACAGGTTCCGAGGTCAGGAGACGCCATGACGGGTCCGTACGTCGCCGCGATCGACCAGGGCACCACCTCCAGCCGCTGCATCGTCTTCGACCGGGACGGCCGGCCCGTCGGCGCGGACCAGCGCGAGCACCGGCAGATCTTCCCCAAGCCGGGCTGGGTGGAGCACGACGCCGCCGAGATCTGGGCGAAGGTGCAGGCGGTGGTGGCGGGTGCGCTGGCCGCGGCGGGGCTGGAGGCCGGCGAGCTAAGCGGCCTGGGCATCACCAACCAGCGGGAGACGACGGTCCTGTGGGACCGCTCGACGGGCAAGCCGGTGCACAATGCGGTCGTCTGGCAGGACACCCGTACGGACGCGCTCTGCCGCGAGCTGGGCGGCGCGGACGGGCAGGACCGGTTCCGGGCAACGACGGGGCTGCCGCTGGCGAGCTACTTCTCCGGGCCCAAGGTCGCCTGGCTGCTGGAGCACGTGCCCGGGCTGCGGCGGCGTGCCGAGAACGGCGAGATAGCGTTCGGCACGGTCGACTCCTGGCTCATCTGGAACCTGACGGGCGGTCCGGACGGCGGGGTGCACGTCACCGACGTGACGAACGCGTCGCGCACCCTGCTGATGGATCTCGGCACGCTCCAGTGGGACGCCGGGATCCTGGCCGCGATGGGCGTCCCCGAGGCGGTGCTGCCGGAGATCCGGTCCTCCTGCGAGGTGTACGGCAGGGCCGTGGGGCCGCTGGCCGGGGTGCCGGTGGCGGCGGCCCTCGGCGACCAGCAGGCGGCGGTGTTCGGGCAGACCTGCTACAGGGTGGGCGAGGCCAAGAACACCTACGGCACGGGCAGCTTCCTGCTGCTGAACACCGGGACGCGGCCCGTGCCGTCCAAGAGCGGCCTGCTGACGACGGTGGGCTACCGGCTGGGCGGCGAGCCGGCCGTCTACTGCCTGGAGGGGTCGATCGCCGTCACGGGCGCGCTCGTGCAGTGGTTCCGCGACCGGCTGGGGCTGATCCGCTCGGCCGGCGAGATCGAGGCACTGGCGGCGAGCGTCCCCGACAACGGCGGCGCGTACATCGTGCCGGCCTTCTCCGGCCTGTACGCGCCCTACTGGCGCTCGGACGCCCGGGGCGTGATCACCGGGCTGACCGGCTACGTCACGCGGGCGCACCTGGCGCGGGCGGTGCTGGAGGCCACGAGCTGGCAGACGCGGGAGGTGGTGGACGCGATGTTCCAGGACTCCGGCGTACGGATCAGCTCGCTGAAGGTGGACGGCGGGATGACGGCCAACGGGCTGCTGATGCAGCACCAGGCCGACGTGCTGGGCGTGCCGGTGATCCGGCCGGTGGTCACCGAGACGACGAGCCTGGGCGCGGCGTACGCGGCGGGTCTCGCGACCGGCGTGTGGCGCGATCCGGACGAACTGCGGGCGCACTGGCAGCGGGACGCGGAGTGGACGCCCCGGCGGGCGCCGGAGGAGCGGGAGGCCGAGTACCGGGTGTGGCGCCGGGCGGTGGAGCGCAGCTTCGGCTGGGTGCAGGCGCCCGGCCAGGGCGAGCCGGCCTGACCGGGCCGGCCTGACCGGCCTGACTAGCCGGCCTGCTGTGCGAGCGCGGCGAACCGTTGCTGCACCACGGACACCAGCACCCCCTTCACCGACTCCTTCTCCCGTGCGTCGCACAGGATCACCGGGACGCCCGGGTCGAGGTCGAGGGCGTCGCGGACGTCCTCCTCGGGGTAGCGCTCGGCGCCGTCGAAGCAGTTGACGGCGAGGGTGAAGGGGATGCCGCGGCGCTCGAAGTAGTCGACGGCGGCGAAGCAGTCCTGCAGCCGCCGGGTGTCGGCGAGGACGACGGCGCCGAGCGCGCCGCGGGCCAGCTCGTCCCACAGGAACCAGAAGCGGTCCTGGCCGGGGGTGCCGAAGAGGTAGAGGACCAGGTCGTCGCGGAGGGTGATGCGGCCGAAGTCCATGGCCACGGTGGTGGTGCGCTTGCCCTCCACCCCGGAGGTGTCGTCGACGGGCCGGCCCGCCTCGGTGAGCAGCTCCTCCGTGCGCAGCGGCCGGATCTCGCTGACCGCGCCGACGAGGGTGGTCTTGCCGGCCCCGAAGCCCCCGGCGACCAGGAGCTTGAGGGCCACCGGGGCCGTCGCCGGGCGCGTGCGGCCGCGGTCGGGGAGCAGGGACCTCATGGTTGTTCGTCCTCCGGTCGTGGGGGCGTTCGCGGTGTCCCGCTCCCCCGGTGGAAGGTGATCGTTCCGTAGAGACCATGGTCACGACAAGTCTCTTCCGGTGCGCGGGCGCCGGGCCCGGCGCCCGCGCATCGCGTCTCAGAGGGCCCGCAGCCCGTCGATCACCTCGCGCAGAATGCTTTCGTCGGGCAGTTCCGCCGGGGGCACCGGACGGGTGACCCGGACGAGCCCGGCGTCGAGCAGGTCGCCGACGAGCACCCGCACCACGCCGACGGGCAGGTCGAGGCCCGCTGCCAGCTCCGCGACCGAGCGCGGCATGTCCCGGGTGAGCTCCGCTATGTCGAGGTGTTCCGGGGACAGCGACTGGTCGGCGAGGGCGTGGGCGGCTCCGGGGTGGTCCGCCGGGTCCTCGGCGACGACGACCGCGATGAGGTCGAGGCCGGCCCCGTCCGCGCTGCGGGTGCGCCCGCGGGTCATGGCGTACGGGCGGACCACCGGGCCCGCCGCGTCGTCGTACCAGCGCACGTCCCCGTCGCCGGAGCCGTCCCCGGTCAGGCCGGCGGTCACCCGTCGGCGGCTACGCCGGTGCGCGGAGCGGTGGCCAGGTGCGCGCCCACCCGCTTGACGAGCAGCGTCATCTCGTAGGCGACCTGGCCTATGTCGGAGTCGGCGTCGGCGAGCACGGCCAGACAGCTGCCGTCGCCGGCGGCCGTGACGAAGAGGAAGGCCTCGTCCAGCTCGACGACGGTCTGGCGGACCTTGCCCGCGTCGAAGTGGCGGCCGACGCCCTTGGCGAGGCTGTGGAAGCCGGAGGCCACGGCCGCCAGGTGCTCGCCGTCCTCGCGCGAGAGGTCCTTGGAGGTTCCGGTCGCCAGACCGTCGCCGGAGAGCACGAGCGCCTTGCGGATGCTGCCGACGCGCTCGACGAGTTCGTCGAGGAGCCAGTTCAGTTCGCCCGTGCCGGCCGGTGCGCCGTTCGCTGCGGTGGTTGTCCCGTTGTCGGCCTTCGGTGCGGTCATCGACCGTCCCCCTCAGATGTGGTTCCTGGTGCGGTTTTTCTCGGTGGTCTGTTCGGTGCGTCCGCCTCATTGTGCTCCCGGCCGCGCTGCCAGCCGCGCTGGAGGGCGGCCATCCTGGCCCGCACCTCGTCGGCGTCGCGCTCGGGTTCCGGACCGGCGGGGTCCGGGCCGGCCGGTCCGCCGTGGGCGCGGGTGGCCGTCACGTCCTTCCCCGGGGAGGGGTCCTTCTTCAGCTGGGGGGCGAGGCTCGCCTGGCGTACGCGCCGGGGCAGCCCGCCGGGGGGCGTCCGTTC
>NZ_JBAMDC010000353.1:0-6680 GCF_036961605.1 Streptomyces sp. KLMMK | reverse complement strand
CCGGTAGCCGGCCGTGGCGGGCCCTGCCGAGGGGACCGAGCACAGGGCCCGGAGGGCGTCGAGGTCCTCCGTGCGCGGCCGGTAGCCCGCCGCGAGGGCGTCCTGGAGGCGCTCGGCGTAGCCGGAGGCGGCGCCGGGGAGAGCGGCGCGGTAGCGGGCGAGATCGGCGAGGAGGAAGGCGCGCAGCCTTCCGCTCTCCAGCACGGCCTCGTCCACGGCCGCGGCGAGCCGGTGGCAGTCGCGCGCCTCCGCGGCGCGCTCGGGGCCGGGGCGCCCGGGGACGGCGTGGGGATGGAGGGCGATGGCGAGGGCTCGGCGCAGCACGCGCAGTTCGTCCGCGCTGAACGCCATGCCGCCGCGTGATCCATAGGGCGTGGGCATGCGCCGACTTTAAGTGCTAAACGGACAATTTTCGCCTAGCTGGATATTTACGGCGTGGCACGAGTCGGCCACTCCGGGAATCCGGGGGAATCCACGGGGTGCCCGCGCGGTCAGCGCCGCTTGCGGCGGGTGACCCCGAGCGCGATGGCGCCCGCCGAGACGGCGGTCCCCGAGGTGGTGGCGAGCAGCAGGGTGCTGTTGGTGGCCGGCTCGGCGTACGGCTGGGGCACCCGGTCCACGACCTCGACGCGGATCGGCGCCGAGTCGTTGCCGGGGTCCGGGTCCGCAGCGGGCTCCCCGTCGCGGTCCAGGACGCGGACCCGGCCCTCGGCGCCGTCGACCTTCTCGTCGATGCGGACCCGGAAGCCGAGCGTCTCCCGCTCCCCGGCGGTGAAGTTCTCCCCGATGGAACAGATGTACGAACCGGGCTCCGCGGACGGGCCCGCCTTCACCACACAGGGCTGCCGGATGCCGCTGTGCGGGGTCGCGACGATCGTCGTCCCGGGCGGCGGCGTCACCTCGTACGTGCCGGCGCCGTGCCCGGGCCGCCCGCCGGCCGGGCCGGGTCCGCCGTTCCTGACCCCCAGCTCGACCTCGACGGTCTCGCCGACCTGCCCGACGACCGGATGGGCGATGGCCTGGTAGTCGGCGCGGGCCGCCGCTCCGGCCTGCGCCGGGCCGGCGCACAGCCCCAGCCCGGCCGCCAGCGCTGCTGCGGGGACCACCGACCACCGCATTGTCCGCTTCATTCCCCACACACCCCATGCCCGTCGGATACGGAATCAGGTTCCGCAGCTGACAGGACAGTTGAAACGGACGGTTGGTTGCGTGCTACGCGCGGGAGACGTTCCGCTCGTAGACCAGCCGCAGGCCGATCAGCGTGAGCCACGGCTCGTGCTCGTCGATGACGGACGCCTCGCCGAGCACCAGGGGCGACAGGCCGCCGGTGGCGATGACGGTGACGTCGTCGGGGTCGTCGGCGAGCTCGCGGGCCATCCGCTCGACGACGCCGTCCACCTGCCCGGCGAAGCCGTAGAGGATGCCGGACTGCATGGCCTCGACCGTGTTCTTCCCGATGACGCCGCGCGGGCGGGCCAGCTCGATCTTGCGCAGCTGCGCGCCCTTGACGCCCAGCGCCTCCACCGAGATCTCGATGCCCGGGGCGATCACGCCGCCCGCGTACTCGCCGCGGGCGCTGACCGCGTCGAAGGTGGTGGCCGTGCCGAAGTCCACGACGATGCACGGGCCGCCGTAGAGCTCGACGGCCGCGACGGCGTTGACGATCCGGTCGGCGCCGACCTCCTTGGGGTTGTCCATCAGGATCGGCACGCCGGTCTTCACACCCGGCTCGACCAGCACCGCGGGCACGTCCCCGTAATAGCGGCGGGTGACCTCCCGCAGCTCGTGCAGGACGGCGGGGACCGTGGAGCAGATGGCGATGCCGTCGATGCCGTCCCCCAGCTCCTCGCCCAGCAGCGGGTGCATGCCCATCAGGCCCTGGAGCAGGACCGCCAGTTCGTCGGCCGTGCGGCGGGCGTCGGTCGACACCCGCCAGTGCTCGACGATCTCCTCGCCGTCGAACAGGCCGAGGACCGTATGGGTGTTGCCGACATCGATGGTGAGCAGCATCAGGCCGCTTCCTCCTGCGCATCGTCCTCGTCGCGCTCCCGCAGGTCGAGGCCGATGTCGAGGATCGGGGACGAGTGGATCAGCGAGCCGACCGCCAGGTAGTCCACGCCGGTCTCGGCGTAGGCGTGGGCGTTGACGAGCGTGAGGCGGCCGGAGGACTCCAGCAGGGCGCGGCCCGCGACGAGTTCGACGGCCTCGCGGGTCTGGTCGGGGGTGAAGTTGTCCAGCAGGATGAGGTTGGCGCCCTCGGCGAGGACGGGCGGGATCTGGTCGATCCGGTCGACCTCGACCTCGACGGGCAGGCCGGGGAAGGCCTCCCGCACGGCCCTGAAGGCCTCGGCCACGCCGCCGGCCGCGACCACGTGGTTGTCCTTGATGAGCGCCGCGTCCGACAGGGACATGCGGTGGTTGACGCCGCCGCCGCAGCGCACCGCGTACTTCTCCAGGGCGCGCAGGCCGACCGTGGTCTTGCGGGTGTCGCGGACGGCGGCCTTGGTGCCGTCCAGCAGGTCGGCCCACTCGCGGGTCGCGGTGGCGATGCCGGACAGGCGGCACAGGAGGTTGAGCGCGCTGCGCTCGGCGGTGAGCAGGTCGCGGGTGCGGGTGCGGACGGTGAGCAGCTTCTGGCCGGCGGTCACCCGGTCGCCGTCCTCGACGTGCCGCTCGACCTCGAACTCCTCGGTGCAGACGACCGAGAGGACCGCCTCGGCGATGTGCAGGCCGGAGACGGTGCCGTCCTCGCGGGCGGTGAAGTCGCCGGTGGCGACGGCGTCGGCGGGGATGGTCGCCACGGTGGTGACGTCCTGGCCGCCGTCGAGGTCCTCCTCGATGGCGAGGTGGGCGATGTCCTCGATCTGCAGGGGGTCGAGGCCGGCCTCGGCGAGCAGCCGGGCCAGGTCCGGGTCGAGCCCGCACTCCAGCGCGTCCTCCGCGAACGTCTCACCGCAGCCACAGCCGTCACCGCAGCCGCCGGTGGCCGTCTCGAGGTTCACCTGGATGTCCTGGCCGATCTGGTGGAGGGGGAGTTCGTTCGGGGTGGTCACGTGGTGCTCCTCGGTTCGGCGCCGGTCGTGGGCAGGTCGGGCGTGACGGACGGGAAGGCCGCCGTCCCGGTGGTGGAGACCGAGAGCGTACGGTCCGGGCGCAGGGTCACCAAAAGATGCCGGCGCCAGGCGGTGTCGTCGCGGTCGGGGCGGTCCTCGCGCCAGTGGCAGCCGCGGGTCTCCTCGCGGCGGAGCGCGGCGGCGACGAGGACGCGGGCGACGAGCAGGAGGTTGGTGGCCTCCCAGCTCTCCGTGCCGGGCGCCTCCAGCGCTGCGGCGGCGTCCTCGTCGATGCGCGCCAGCTCGGCGGCGGCCCGCTCCAGGCTCTCCCTGGAGCGCAGGACCCCGGCGCCCTCCGACATGATGCGCTGGATCTCCAGGCGGGCCTTCGGGCCGGCGAGCACCGTGCCGGCGGCGGAGGCCTCCGGCGGGAGGGCCTCGCCCGGACCGCCCGCCTTCCGGAGGCCGGCGGTCACGTCGGCGGCGATGCGCTCCGCGAAGACCAGGCCCTCCAGCAGGGAGTTCGACGCCAGGCGGTTCGCGCCGTGCACGCCCGTGCAGGCGACCTCGCCGCAGGCGTAGAGCCCGGGGACGGTGGAGCGGCCGAGCAGGTCCGTGCGGACGCCGCCGGAGGCGTAGTGCGCCGCGGGCGCGACCGGGATCGGCTCCGTCACCGGGTCGATGCCGTGCGTGCGGCAGGCGGCGAGGATCGTGGGGAAGCGGTGCTCCCACATCTCGGCGCCGAAGTGCCGGGCGTCCAGGTACATGTGCTGGGCACCGCGCTCCTGCATACGGCGCATGATGCCCTTGGCGACGATGTCGCGCGGGGCCAGCTCCGCGAGCTCGTGCGCACCGACCATGAAGCGGTGGCCGTCCGCGTCGACGAGGTGGGCGCCTTCGCCGCGCACGGCCTCCGACACCAGCGGCTGCTGGCCCTCGGCGTCGGGGCCGAGCCACAGCACGGTGGGGTGGAACTGGACGAACTCCAGGTCGGACACCTCCGCCCCGGCGCGCAGGGCGAGGGCGACGCCGTCGCCGGTGGAGACGGCGGGGTTCGTGGTGGCGGAGAAGACCTGGCCCATGCCGCCGGTGGCGAGGACGACGGCCCGGGCCCGGACGGCACCGACGCCGTCGCGCTCGCCCTCGCCCATGACGTGCAGGGTGACGCCCGCGGCGCGGCCGTCCGCGTCCTTGAGGAGGTCGAGGACCAGGGCGTGCTCGATGGTCTCGATGCCCGCCGCCCGCACGGCCTCGACCAGGGCACGGGAGATCTCGGCGCCGGTGGCGTCGCCGCCCGCGTGGGCGATGCGGCGCCGGTGGTGGCCGCCCTCGCGGGTGAGCAGGATGGCGCCGGTCCCGGCGTCGGTGTCGAACTGCGCGCCCGTGGCGATGAGCCGGCGCACCGCGTCGGGACCCTCGGTGACCAGGGTGCGCACGGCCTCGTCGTCGCACAGGCCGGCGCCCGCGACGAGCGTGTCGTCCAGGTGCTGCCCGGGGGTGTCGCCCTCGCCGAGCGCGGCCGCTATGCCGCCCTGCGCCCAGCGGGTGGAGCCGTCGTCCAGGAGGGCCTTGGTGACGACGGTGACCTTCGCGCCGGCGGCGGCGCAGCGCAGGGCGACGGTGAGCCCGGCGACGCCGGAGCCCACGACGACCACGTCGGCGTCGACGGACCAGCCGGGCTTGGGTGCATGGAGGCGTATGCCGGTCATCGCTCGGCTCCGAGCTGCAGGGGGACGTTGTCGATCAGACGGGTGGTGCCGACCTTGGCGGCGACGGCCAGCACGGCTTCGCCCGCGTAGTCGTCGGGGACCTCGGTGAAGTCGGAGGGGTCGACCAGGGCCAGGTAGTCCAGGAGGACGGGGGGCTCCAGCTTCGCCGCCGCTTCCAGGATGCCGCGGGCGGAGCCGCGGACCGCGGCCGCGCCGCCGTCCACGGCGGCGGCACCGGCGAGCAGTGCCCGGGAGAGCTCCAGCGCCGTGGCCCGGTCGGCCTCGGAGAGGTAGCGGTTGCGGCTGGACAGTGCGAGGCCGTCGTCCTCGCGGACCGTCGGCACCCCGACGACCTCCACGGGGAAGTTGAGGTCGCGCACCATGCGGCGGATCAGGGCGAGCTGCTGGGCGTCCTTCTGGCCGAACAGCGCGACGTCCGGCGCGCTCAGGTGCAGGAGCTTGGCGACGACGGTGAGCACGCCGTCGAAGTGCCCGGGGCGGGAGGCGCCTTCCAGGCGCTCGCCCATGGGGCCGGCGGTGATGCGGACCTGGGGCTCCCCGCCGGGGTAGACCTCGTCCACGGAGGGGGCGAAGACGGCGTCGGCGCCCGCCTGCCCGGCGAGGGCGAGGTCGGCGTCGAGGGTGCGCGGGTAGCGGTCGAGATCCTCACCCGCGCCGAACTGCAGCGGGTTGACGAAGACCGTGACGACGACCTGGCCGTCCGGCCCGGCCAGCCGGCGCGCTTCGCGGACGAGGGTGGCGTGGCCCTCGTGCAGGGCGCCCATCGTCATCACGACGGCGCGGCGGCCCCCGCGCGGGAGGGCCTTCAGCTCCTCGGCGTCGCGGGTGAGCTGGGTGGTCATGCGGTGCCTCCGTCCGCGAGGACTCCGAGCAGGTCCTCCGCCAGTTCCGGCTTGAGCAGGCCGGCCGCGAGGGCGCGGTCGGCGGTCGTACGGGCCATCGCCAGATATCCGGGGACGGCCTGGGGTGCGTGGGCGCGCAGCTCGGCGATGTGCGCTGCGACGGTGCCGGCGTCGCCGCGGGCCACCGGGCCGGTCAGGGCGGCGTCGCCGCTGCGCAGGACGTTGTCGAGCGCGGCGCCGAGGAGGGGGCCGAGCATGCGGTCGGGCGCCCCGACGCCGGCGGTCCGCAGCAGGTCCATGGCCTGGGCGACCAGGGTGACCAGGTGGTTCGCGCCGAGGGCGAGGGCCGCGTGGTAGAGCGGGCGGGACTCTTCCGCTATCCACTCGGGCTCGCCGCCCATCTCGATGACCAGGGCCTCCGCGGCGAGCCGCAGCTCGTCGGGGGCGGTGACGCCGAAGGAGCAGCCGGCGAGCCGGTCGACGTCGACCGGGGTGCCGGTGAACGTCATGGCGGGGTGCAGGGCGAGCGGCAGGGCCCCGGCGCGGCGGGCGGGGTCGAGCACGGCGGTGCCGTGCCGGCCCGAGGTGTGCACGATGAGCTGACCGGGGCGGACGGCGCCGGTCTCGGCGAGGCCGGCGACCAGGCCCGGCAGGGCGTCGTCGGGCACGGTGAGCAGGACCAGCTCGGCGCGCGCGAGCACCTCGGCGGGGGTGACGAGCGGGACCTCCGGGAGCAGTGCGGCGGCCCGCCGCACCGAGGCGTCGGAGACTCCGGAGGCGGCGACCGGGCGGTGCCCGGCGAGCCGGAGCGCGGCGGCGAGCGCCGGGCCGACGCGGCCCGTGCCGACGACGCCGACGGTGAGCCGGGCGGGTCGGTCCTGGGGGCTCGGGTGCTCCGGGTGGGTATGTGCGTTCACGCGGCGATGGCCTTCCGTTCCAGTCCGCGGCGGGTACCGGACGATTCCTTCGTCATGCTACGTGAGGCGCGAGGGGCGGTCCCGGGCCGTCCCCAGCCCTGTGGACAACGCTACGGGCGGCCGGCGGGCCGGGGGCGC
>NZ_JBAMDC010000352.1:0-6708 GCF_036961605.1 Streptomyces sp. KLMMK | reverse complement strand
CTGGCCCACCTCGCGCTCCCGTCTGGCCGGATCCTTCCGAACCATGGCAGTCAGGCCACTCGTTGACGTCCTCGATCTCCGGAAGTCTGGAGACACCGAAACGGGACGACCGCAAGGAGCGCACCGCCATGACCGCAGCACCCGCCCGCATGCACGCCATCCGCCAGGAGTCCGCCGGCGGCCCCGAGGTGCTGCGCCTGGTCGAGACCGACCGCCCCGTGCCGGGCCCCACCGAGATCCTGGTGCGGGTACGGGCGGCAGGGGTCAACCCGGTCGACTGGAAGACCCGGGCGCGCGGCTCCTACTACACGGGGGACATTCCGCCCTTCGGCCTCGGCTTCGACGTCTCGGGCGTGGTCGAGGCGGTCGGCGACGGCGTGACGCTGTACGCCCCGGGCGACGAGGTCTACGGCATGCCCCGCTTCCCGCACCCGGCGGGCGCCTACGCCGAGTACGTCGCCGCGCCCGCCCGGCATTTCGCCCCCAAGCCGCAGGGGCTCGACCACGTGCAGGCTGCCGGTCTGCCCCTCGCCGCGCTCACCGCGTGGCAGGCCATCGTGGACACCGTCCGCGTCACCGAGGGCCAGCGCGTGCTGATCCACGCGGCGGCGGGCGGCGTGGGCCACCTGGCCGTCCAGATCGCCAAGGCACGGGGCGCGTACGTCATCGGCACGGCCAGCGCCGCCAAGCACGACTTCCTGCGGGGCCTGGGAGCCGATGAGCTCATCGACTACCGCGAGCAGGACTTTGCCGAGGAGCTCGGCGACCTCGACGCCGTCGTGGAGTCCATCAGCGGCGACTACCCTGCCCGCTCCCTGCGCACCCTCCGCCCCGGAGGCACCCTCGTCTCGCTGCTCCCCCTGACGGAGCAGGTCCTCGCCGAGGCGCGAGAGCGCGGCATCCGCGCCGTGCGGATGATGGTCGAGCCCGACCTGGCGGGCCTGCGGGGCATCAGCGAGCTGGTCGAGTCCGGGCGGCTGCGCACCGAGATCGCGGCCGTTCTGCCGCTCTCCGAGGCCGGCAAGGCCCACGAGCTCGGCGAGACGGGCCACACCTCCGGGAAGATCGTGCTCACCGTCGGCAACTGACCGCCCGGCCAGGCAGCCCGCCCCATGCCGCTGCCCCGTGCGGCCCGCACGGTACGCGCGCGCCTGCGCCATCCGGAGTGATCGTCCACCCGCATGGGGCGGCCCTGCACTGACACCCGCATGGGGCCCTGCCCCCTACTCCCCACGGCGCTCCGGCTGCGCCTCGGGCCGGAACGTTGCGCGAGGTCTGGTAGATGCCGGGAGGATCGGGTACATACGGTCCAGTAGTACCGGTCGGTAGCCGACCGGGACGGCCCCGACTGAAGCGGCGAGGTGCCTCATGACCGCACCATCCGTACGACAGGTCTCCGAGCGCGAAGCACGCCAGGTCGCCGAAGCGGCCCGGGAGCAGGACTGGAAGAAGCCGAGCTTCGCCAAGGAACTCTTCCTCGGCCGGTTCCGCCTCGACCTGATCCACCCGCATCCGACGCCCGCCATGGAGGACGTACGGCGCGGCGAAGAGTTTCTTTCGAAGCTCCGCGACTTCTGCGAGACGCGCATCGACGCCGCCCGGATCGAGCGCGAGGCGAGGATCCCGGACGAGACGGTGAACGGGCTCAAGGAGCTCGGTGCCCTCGGCATGAAGATCGACACCAAGTACGGGGGCCTCGGGCTCACGTCGGTCTACTACAACAAGGCCCTCGCCGTCGTGGGCTCCGTCAGCCCCGCCGTCGGCGCGCTGCTCTCCGCCCACCAGTCCATCGGCGTGCCCCAGCCGCTCAAGCTCTTCGGCACCCAGCACCAGAAGGAGACCTTCCTGCCGCGGTGCGCCCGCACCGACATTTCGGCGTTCCTGCTCACCGAGCCGGACGTCGGCTCCGACCCTGCGCGCCTCGCCACCTCCGCGGTCCCCGACGGCGACGACTACATCCTCGACGGGGTCAAGCTCTGGACGACCAACGGGGTGGTCGCGGACCTGCTGGTCGTCATGGCGCGCGTCCCCAGGAGCGAAGGCCACAAGGGCGGCATCACGGCCTTCGTCGTCGAGGCCGCGGCAGAGGGCGTCACCGTCGAGCGCCGCAACGCCTTCATGGGCCTGCGGGGCATCGAGAACGGCGTCACCCGCTTCCACCAGGTGCGCGTTCCCGCCGCCAACCGCATCGGCCCGGAGGGCTCAGGGCTCAAGATCGCTCTGACGACGCTCAACACGGGGCGGCTGTCCATCCCCGCCATGTGCGTCGCCGGCGGCAAGTGGGCGCTGAAGATCGCCCGTGAGTGGTCCACGGCGCGCGAGCAGTGGGGCAAGTCCATCGCCGAGCACGAGGCGGTCGGATCGAAGATCGCCTTCATCGCGGCGACCACCTTCGCCCTGGAGGCCGTCCTCGACCTCTCCGGCCAGATGGCCGACGAGAACCGCAACGACATCCGCATCGAGGCCGCCCTCGCCAAGCTGTACGCCAGCGAGATGGCCTGGCTGATGACCGACGAACTCGTGCAGATCCGCGGAGGACGGGGCTACGAGAGCGCCGCGTCGCTCGCCGCACGGGGCGAGCGCGCCGTCCCCGCCGAGCAGATGCTGCGCGATGCGCGCATCAACCGCATCTTCGAGGGCTCCACGGAGATCATGCACCTGCTGATCGCCCGTGAGGCCGTGGACGCCCACCTCTCGGTCGCGGGCGACCTCATCGACCCGGACAAGTCCCTGGGCGACAAAGCCCGCGCAGGGGCCCGCGCAGGGGGCTTCTACGCCCGCTGGCTGCCCAAGCTGGTCACCGGCCCCGGGCAGCTCCCGCACACCTACGCGGAATTCCACCCCGCGGGTCACCGCGACCTCGCCACCCACCTGCGCTACGTCGAGCGCTCCTCGCGCAAACTCGCTCGCTCCACCTTCTACGCCATGTCGCGCTGGCAGGGCCGCATGGAGACCAAGCAGGGCTTCCTGGGCCGCATCGTGGACATCGGTGCTGAGCTCTTCGCGATGAGCGCGGCATGCGTCCGTGCGGAGCGGTCGCGGGCCGAAGGCGAGCACGGTGCGGAGGCGTACGAGCTCGCCGACGCCTTCTGCCGGCAGGCCAGGATCCGCACGGAGGAGCTCTTCGGGCGGTTGTGGACGAACACCGACGACCTCGACCGCAAGGTCGTCTCCGGAGTGATGTCCGGGGCGTACGAGTGGCTCGAGGCCGGCATCCTCGACCCCAGTGGCGACGGTCCCTGGATCGCGGACGCCGCCCCCGGCCCGGCCAAGACGGACAACGTCCACCGCCCCATCCGCTGAGCGCTGCCGCCCCGCCGCCCCCCCGCACGGCGCCGTCCGCTCCGTGCGGGGGCTCGCCGCCCCGTGCGGGGTAGCGCCGCGCCCCGTGCGGGGCAGCTTTCCGCCCCATGCAGGGAGGGGGAAGTTCTCCCGCCCCATGCAGGCCGTGGCCCCCACCCCCTGTCCACACCGCCCACCGAAGGCAGGACGGGGGCTCCCTGTCCGCTCTCCGGGCGGAAGACGCAACAATGAGTCCATGACGGACTCCCTCGCTGACCCGCATCTGCGCTACTCCGCCCCCACCGCCGCGGGCGAACCGCGCGAGATCGTGATCCTCGGTTCCACCGGCTCGATCGGGACCCAGGCCATCGACCTCGTGCTCCGCAACCCCGACAGGTTCCGGGTGACCGGCCTGTCGGCCGCCGGTGGCCGCGTGGGGCTCCTCGCCGAGCAGGCGCGGCAGTTGCGGGTGCGCACCGTCGCCGTCGCCCGGGCGGAGACGGTGCCCGCGCTGCGCGAGGCGCTGGCGGCGCTGTACGGGGCGGAGCCGCTGCCCGAGATCCTGGCGGGGCCCGAGGCGGCCACCGAGCTGGCGCGGAGCGAGTGCCACACCGTCCTGAACGGCATCACCGGCTCGATCGGCCTGGCGCCGACCCTGGCGGCCCTGGAGGCCGGCCGGACGCTCGCGCTGGCCAACAAGGAGTCGCTGATCGTCGGCGGCCCGCTGGTCAAGGCGCTCGCCAAGCCCGGCCAGATCATCCCCGTGGACTCCGAGCACGCCGCGCTCTTCCAGGCGCTGCTGGGCGGCACGCGCGCCGAGGTCCGCAAGCTGGTCGTCACGGCCTCGGGCGGGCCCTTCCGGGGCCGTACGAAGGCCGAGCTGGCCTCCGTGACCCGCGAGGACGCCCTCGCGCACCCGACCTGGTCCATGGGGCCGGTGATCACGATCAATTCCGCGACCCTGGTCAACAAGGGCCTGGAGGTCATCGAGGCGCACCTGCTGTACGACATCCCGTTCGAGCGCATCGAGGTCGTCGTCCACCCGCAGTCCTACGTCCACTCGATGGTGGAGTTCGTGGACGGCTCCACGCTGGCCCAGGCCACTCCGCCGGACATGCGAGGCCCCATCGCCATCGGCCTGGGCTGGCCGGAGCGGATCCCGGACGCAGCCCCGGCCTTCGACTGGTCCACGGCCTCCACCTGGGAGTTCTTCCCGCTCGACGAGGAGGCCTTCCCGTCGGTCGCCCTCGCTCGGCACGTCGGCGAGCTCGGGGGCACGGCGCCCGCCGTCTTCAACGCGGCCAACGAGGAGTGCGTCGACGCCTTCCTCGCGGGCGGGCTGCCGTTCAACGGGATTGTCGATACGGTCGCGGAGGTGGTGGCGGAACACGGCACGCCCACCACGGGAACCCGCCTCACCGTCGCGGACGTCTTGGAAGCGGAGGCCTGGGCACGCGCCCGGGCCCGTGAACTGGCAGCGCGGACGGCCCCGGCGGCCCGTACCGCGAAGGCGACCTCGGAGGCCCGCGCATGACGACACTGATGACGGTCCTCGGGATAGTCGTCTTCGTGGTGGGCCTGCTCTTCTCGATCGCCTGGCACGAGTTCGGCCACCTGTCGACCGCGAAGCTCTTCGGCATCCGCGTGCCGCAGTACATGGTCGGCTTCGGGCCGACGATCTTCTCGCGGAAGAAGGGCGAGACCGAGTACGGCATCAAGGCCATCCCGCTCGGCGGCTACATCCGCATGATCGGAATGTTCCCGCCCGGTGCGGACGGACGGATCTCCGCCCGCTCCACCTCGCCGTGGCGCGGCATGATCGAGGACGCCCGCTCGGCCGCCTTCGAGGAGCTCCAGCCCGGCGACGACTCCCGGCTCTTCTACACGCGCAAGCCGTGGAAGCGCGTCATCGTGATGTTCGCCGGGCCGTTCATGAACCTCGTCCTGGCCGTCGTGATCTTCCTCGGCGTGATGATGTCCTTCGGGATCAACACGCAGACCACGACCGTCTCCACCGTCTCCGACTGCGTCGTCGCGGCCAGCGCCCAGACGGACAAGTGCGGCAAGGGCAATCCGGACTCCCCGGCCAAGGCCGCCGGCCTCAAGCCGCGCGACAAGATCGTGGCGTTCAACGGGCACCGTACGGACGACTGGGCGACGCTCCAGAAGGAGATCCGCAAGACCACCGGCCCCGCCACGGTCACCGTCGAGCGGGACGGCGTCCGCAAGACCCTGAACGCGAACCTGATCTCCAACCAGGTCCAGAAGTACGACGGCAAGGGCGCGCCCATCAAGGGGCAGTACGTGACGGCCGGCTTCCTCGGCTTCGCGCCCGCCACGGGCGTCGTGCCGCAGACCTTCGGCCAGTCCGTCGACCGTATGGGCGACATGGTGCAGTCCGGCGTCGAGTCGCTGATCGCCCTGCCCAGCAAGATCCCCGACCTGTGGAACGCCGCCTTCGACGGCGGCGAGCGCAAGGCGGACTCCCCGATGGGCGTCGTCGGCGCGGCGCGGGTCGGCGGCGAGGTGTTCAACCTCGACATCCCGCCGTCGCAGCAGATCGCCACCATGCTCTTCCTGGTCGCGGGCTTCAACCTCTCGCTGTTCCTGTTCAACATGCTGCCCCTGCTGCCGCTGGACGGCGGGCACATCGCCGGGGCCCTGTGGGAGTCCGTGCGGCGCGCCTTCGCGAAGGTGTTCCGCCGCCCCGACCCCGGTCCGTTCGACGTGGCGAAGCTGATGCCGGTCGCCTATGTGGTGGCGGGAATCTTCATCTGCTTCACTCTTCTCGTCCTCATCGCGGACGTGGTGAATCCGGTTCGGCTCACTTAGCGCGATGTGTGGACAAACGCCCGTTTGTGGCGACCGGCCGCAGTCTGTGGCCGGTCGTCTGCGTTTGAGGGGTCTCCGCGGTGGGATGTGCTTCGAACGGATCGGGTGCCGTAATCTCGAAGCGGAGCCCGCCGATCTCGGGACCTTGATTCACACCTTGGGGTTGCTCGCCACATGACTGCGATTTCGCTTGGAATGCCTTCCGTTCCGATCAAGCTCGCCGACCGCCGGGTCAGCCGCAAGATCCAGGTCGGCTCCGTGGCCGTAGGAGGCGACGCACCCGTCTCGGTGCAGTCGATGACCACGACCAGAACGTCGGACATCGGCGCCACGCTCCAGCAGATCGCGGAGCTGACGGCGTCCGGCTGCCAGATCGTGCGGGTGGCCTGCCCCACGCAGGACGACGCGGACGCGCTCCCGGTCATCGCGAAGAAGTCGCAGATCCCGGTGATCGCGGACATCCACTTCCAGCCGAAGTACGTCTTCGCGGCGATCGACGCCGGCTGCGCGGCGGTCCGTGTGAACCCGGGCAACATCAAGCAGTTCGACGACAAGGTCAAGGAGATCGCCAAGGCGGCTTCCGACGCGGGCACC
>NZ_JBAMDC010000351.1:0-6691 GCF_036961605.1 Streptomyces sp. KLMMK | reverse complement strand
CGGGGACGGGGACGGGCGCGGCGGCCACGACCGGCGCCGCCATTGTTAACACAGAAATCACAACTGCCCCACAGGCACCAGAAGTCACAGCTCAGGGCCAGTAAGGACCTTCCGGGGCCCGCCCGATATCCGGAAACCGGTGTCCCCTGTCCGAAATCCGCCCTTGACGCTCTTTCGGGGCGCCCTCAACATCATGCCCACGTCAAAATGAGTTGGGAGCCCCCCATGCTTGAACTCAGCGGTCCCACCCTGCAGCCCTCACGCCCCCGAAGATCCCGCACCGGCGCCCTCCTGGCCACCGGTGCGGCCCTCGCGGCCACCCTGCTCGGCGCGGCCTCCGGCCCGGCCCTGGCGGTTCCCACCGCCGCCACGGCCCGTCCGGTCGCCGCCGCCGGACCCGACATACCCGTCGCCAACGTCAAGGCGCACCTCGCCCAACTGCAGTCCATAGCCACCGCCAACGGCGGTAACCGCGCCCACGGCCGCCCCGGCTACAAGGCGTCGATCGACTACGTGAAGTCCAAGCTGGACGCGGCCGGCTTCACCACCACCGTGCAGCAGTTCACCACCGGCGGCGCCACCGGCTACAACCTCGTCGCCGACTGGCCCGGCGGCGACACCGACCATGTCGTCTTCGCCGGCGCCCACCTGGACTCCGTCTCCGCCGGACCGGGCATCAACGACAACGGCTCCGGCTCGGCCGGCGTCCTCGAAACCGCGCTCGCCGTGGCCCGCGAGGGCTACAAGCCCGCCAAGCACCTGCGGTTCGGCTGGTGGGGCGCGGAAGAGCTCGGCATGCGCGGTTCGAGCCACTACGTCAACCAGCTCCCGGTTGCCGAGCGCGGGAAGATCGACGCGTACCTCAACTTCGACATGATCGGCTCGCCGAACCCCGGCTACTTCGTCTACGGCTACGACCAGAACCTCAAGGCCCTCTTCGAGAACTGGTTCGCCGCGAAGAACATCGCCACCGAGATCGACACCGAGGGCGACGGCCGCTCCGACCACGCCCCCTTCCAGCGGGTCGGCATCCCCGTCGGCGGCCTCTTCAGCGGCGCCGACTACCGCAAGACCGCCGCGCAGGCCCAGAAGTGGGGCGGCACCGCCGGCCAGCCCTTCGACCGCTGCTACCACTCGTCCTGCGACACCTCGGCGAACATCAGCGACAAGGCGCTCGACACCAACACCGACGCCATCGCGAGCGCGGTGTGGACGCTGAGCGGCGGCACCACCAACCCGCCCGGCGGGAAGATCTTCGAGAGCAAGTCGCAGCTCGCCATCCCCGACGGCGGAGCGGCCGTCGAGTCGCCCCTGACGGTCTCCGGCCTCACGGGCAACGCGCCGTCCGCCCTCAAGGCCTCCGTCGACATCAAGCACACCTGGCGCGGCGACCTGGTCGTCGACCTCGTCGGGCCGAGCGGGAAGGCGTACCGGCTGAAGGACTCCAGCGGCAACGACTCCGCGGACGACGTCGTCGCCACGTACACCGTCGACGCCTCCGGGGAGACGGCGAACGGGACGTGGAAGCTCCGCGTCCAGGACATCGCCGCGCAGGACACCGGGCGCATCGACGGCTGGAAGCTCACCTTCTGATCCGGCCCGGTCATCCCCGGCGCGGGCGGCCGGCCCGCCGCCCCGGCACAGACCACTGAGGGCACAACCCCGCACCCCTCACCCACGGGCGGCCCCGGCCCGGCACGGCCCCGTACGGCCCTGCGCAGGCCCTGCACGGGCCCCTCAGGCCGTGATGTCCTTCGTCGTGAACCGCGCCCACGCCGCCGACCCGAACACGGCCGCGTACAGCGCCTGCAGCCCGAAGTTGTCCAGCAGCTGGTCCCAGTAGACGGGGGCGCGCAGCAGGTCAGCGAAGCTCAGCCAGTAGTGCGGGAAGAGGTACGGCTGGATCGCGTGCAGCTGCGGGAACTGGTCCAGGATCTGCGCCGTGATCAGCAGGCCCACGGTGGTGGCCATCGCCGCGATCCCGCTGCCGGTGAGCGTGGAGACGAACAGCCCGAGCGCCGCGATGCCCACGAGCGACAGCGCCACGGCCCCCGCGACCGCCAGCGTCCGCAGCAGCCCCTCCCCGAAGGACACCGTCACCCCGCTGATCAGCGTCACGTCCCCCAGCGGGAAGAGCACGGCCCCGACGGCGAGCGCGGAGGCCGCGACGGTCAGCGTCGCCGCACAGCAGAACGTCAGCGTCGCCGCGTACTTGACGAGCAGCAGCCGGGTGCGGCCCGCCGGTGCGACCAGCAGGTAGCGCAGCGTGCCCGCGCTCGCCTCGCCCGCGACGGAGTCGCCCGCGATCACGCCGATGGCCATCGGCAGGAAGAAGGGCAGGGTCGCGGCCAGCGAGGTGAAGACCAGGAAGAGGCCGTTGTTGGTGACCTGGCTGATGAACGCCGGGCCCGCTCCCCCTTGGCCGGCCGAGCCGCCGTCCTGCGTCTCGATCTTCACGGCGATGCCCACCAGCACGGGCACGGCCGCGAGGACGCCCAGCAGGGCGAGCGTGCGCCACCGCCGGAACACCGTCGTCACCTCGCTGCGGAAGAGCGACAGCGCCCGCAGCGGGCCGGGAGCGCGCCTCCCCGCGGCGGCCGGAGCGGCCGGTACGGCCTCAGCCTGCGACATCGAATCCCTCTCCGGTGAGTGCGACGAAGGCGTCCTCCAGGGAGGCGCGTTCAGTGCCGAAGGAGCGCACGCGGACACCCGCGCGGACGAGCGCGGCGTTGAGGTCCGCGAGCTCCCGGGCCACGGCGGGCAGTTCGCCGGTGACGCGGTCGTCGTCGACGGCGAGGTCGTTCACGCCCTGTTCCTTGAGCACGCGGACGGCCTCCGCCGTGTCGGGTGTGGTGACGGCCAGCCTGCCGCGCGCTGAGGAGGCCAGTGCGGCGACCGTGCCCTGGGTCAGGAGGCGTCCCTGGGCCATCACGGCGGCGTGGGTGCACACCTGCTCGATCTCGTCGAGCAGGTGCGAGGAGAGGAAGACCGTGGTGCCCTCGGAGGCGAGGCCGCGCACCAGGGTGCGGATCTCGCGCATGCCCTGCGGGTCGAGGCCGTTGGTCGGCTCGTCCAGGACCAGCAGCTCGCGCGGCTGCAGGAGGGCCGCGGCCAGGCCCAGACGCTGCTTCATGCCCAGGGAGTACGCCCGGGCCTTCTTGCCCGCCGCGGCGACCAGCCCGACCCGGTCCAGGGCGGCGTCCACCCGGGCCTTGCGGGTGCGCGGGTCGGCCGTGGGGTCGGCGGCGTCGTACCGCACGAGGTTGTCGCGGCCGCTGAGGAAGCCGTAGAGGGCGGGCCCCTCGATCAGCGCCCCCACCCGGGGCAGCACGCGCCGCCCCGCCCGCGGCATCTCCTCGCCGAGGACGCGGGCGACGCCGGAGGTCGGCTCGATCAGCCCCATGAGCATCCGGATGGTGGTCGTCTTGCCGGAGCCGTTGGGGCCCAGGAAGCCGAAGACGCTGCCGCGCGGCACGACGAGGTCGAGCCGGTCGACGGCGAGCTGCCCGCCCCGGTAGCGCTTGGTGAGCGCGTGGGTGGCTATCGCCGGTTCCCCGGCGGCGGACAGCTCCTCCATGGGGCCTCCCTGCCTGCGATCCGCTGTACGTACTGCTTCGCCGGACGTGCTACTTCGACGCGGCCTTGACCAGCGCGTCCTTGGTGACGGCGCCCACGTAGACCTTGCCGTCGTCCGTGACCAGGGCGTTGACCAGGCGGGTGCTGAAGACGTGGCCCGAGCCGAAGGAGCCCGAGACCTTGCTGCCGAGGCCGTCGAGCAGGGCACCGGCCGGACCGGCGTCCTTGCCGCCCTTGGCACCCTTGGCACCCGCGCCCGGCCCCACGCCCCCGGGCGACCTGAACTCGGCGATCGACGTCCAGCTCTTGCCGATCACGTTCATGCCGGACAGGCCGGACTCGTCCAGGCCCTTCTTCCGGCCGTCCGCACCGGCCTTGCCGCCCTCGGCGTCCTTGCCGCCCTTGTCCTCGGTGACCTTGGCGCCCTTCGGCGGGGTGAAGGCGAAGGTGTCCGCGGCCGGCCTGGAGAAGTCGACCTTGGTGAAGGCCGCCTCAACGACGGCCTTGCCGCCGCCCTTCGGGGCGAGCGTGAACTTCAGCGGCACACCGTTCTTCGCGTCCACCGCGATGCGCACCGCGCCGACCGTCGACTCGGCCTGCTTGGGCTTGATGACCAGCTGGTAGGCGTCCCGGCCGGCGACCTTGGCCGTGCCGTCCACCGACACCGACGTGGAGTCGTCCACGGCGGCGAGCGTCTTCTTGGCGAGGTCCTGCGGCGAGGCCCCGCGCAGCTCCCCGGGGGCCTCCTTGCCGCCCTCGGCGCCCTTGGGGGCCGTCGAGCGGTGGACGGTGTTGCTCTTGCTGTCGTACGCCCAGACCTGGTCGCCGTTGCGGATCAGGCTGTACTCCGCGGCGCGCTCCACGATCGACAGCCGCTGCTTCTCGGGGCCGTCGGCGGCGACGCGCAGGGTGTGCGTACCGGAGGCGAGCTCGGTGAGCTTGGCCTGCGGCGAGGCGTCCGCCCCCTCGCCCTTGCCGGCCGGGCCGTGGCCTGCGGCCTTGCCGCCCGGGCCGTCACCGAGCGAGAGGCCCGCGGGCATCGAGGGGAGGCCGAGGTCGGTCGTGATCTTGACCGTGCCGGAGAGCTGCTGGGTGTCCGACTTCGCCATCTTGGCTATGAGGTCCTGCGCGCTGATCGTGGGCAGGTCGGGGTCGCCGCTGCTCGCGAGCGCCGTGCCGATCCCGATCGATGCCGCGGCGATGCCGGCCACCGCGACCGGGACGGCGTAGCGGACGGCCTTGCGGCGGCCCGGTGCCCGCCCGGCGCTTTCCCCGGCGCCGGCCGCCCCGTCGGTGCCGTGGGTCGGTTCGATGCGTGCCATGTCCTCTACCTCCGTCGTCGGCGGCGGTCTCGACGTGTCGTGCACCCGCCACCTCCTGAGCTCATTGTGAGCCCGGCCGCTCGGTGGTGGAGCGGGGAATCCGGGGCTTTTTCCCCGGTCTCTTCCCTCGCCTCGAGACACTTCGATTCCACCAGAGGCGGCCTGCCGGGTCATCAGACGACGGGATCAAGTCCGTGTACCCCTCGGGTAGGACATCCCCTACGGGACGGCCACCCGCGAGGGGGAGGAGGCGCCTGACCTTCGTCAGGGCACCGGCCCGCGTCGAGGCACCCGGCCCGCGTCAGGGCACCGGCCCTCGTCAGGGCACCCGGCCTTCGTCAGCCGGCCCGGTGCACCACGGCGTCGCAGAGGTTCTCCAGGGCCGCCTTGGCGAAGCAGTCGGGCAGCGGGGCCAGCACGGACCGCGCCTCCTCGGCGTAGCGCACGGTGTCGCGGCGGGCCTGCTCCAGGGCGGGGTGGGCGCGCAGGCGGCGCAGCACCTCGGCGTGGAGGGCGTCGTCGGCGAGGTCGCCGTCGAGCATCTCGCACAGTTCGAGGTCGGCGGGCGAGCCGGTGGCGGCGGCCCGGGCGCGCAGATGGAGGACGGGGAGGGTGGCGATGCCCTCGCGCAGGTCGGTGCCGGGGGTCTTGCCGGACTCGTGGGAGTCGCTGGCGATGTCGAGGACGTCGTCGGCGAGCTGGAAGGCCATGCCGAGGCGCTCGCCGTAGTGGGTGAGTACGTCGATCGTGCGCTCGTCGGCGCCGGACATCATCGCGCCGTAGCGCCCGGAGACGGCGACCAGCGAGCCGGTCTTGCCGGCGAGGACGTCGAGGTAGTGCTCGATGGGGTCGCGGCCGTCGCGGGGGCCCGCGGTCTCCAGGATCTGACCGGTGACCAGGCGCTCGAACGCCTCGGCCTGGATACGGACGGCCTCGGGACCGAGGTCCGCGAGGATCTGGGAGGCGCGGGCGAAGAGGAAGTCGCCGGTGAGGACGGCCAGGGAGTTGCCCCAGCGGACGTTGGCGCTGTCCACGCCGCGGCGCTTCTCGGCCTCGTCCATGACGTCGTCGTGGTAGAGGGTGGCCAGGTGCGTGAGCTCGACGACGACGGCGGAGGGGACGACGCCCGGGGCGTAGGGGTCGCCGAACTGGGCGGCGAGCATCACCAGCAGTGGCCGGAAACGCTTGCCCCCGGCGCGCACGAGGTGCTGTGCGGCCTCGGTGATGAAGGGCACGTCGCTCTTGGTGGCCTCGAGGAGTCCCTCCTCGACAGCGGCCAGTCCCGCCTGGACATCGGCTTCAAGAGCCTGGTCCCGCACGCTCAGCCCGAAAGGCCCGACGACGGTCACGAGGGGTACTCCTGTCTGCCTGCGAACACGGGGTTTGTCGATGTGTCGCTGTCTCCACCGAAAGTCAGCGTATCCGGTCGGCTGTGGATCACCGTGGCCGCCCGTCCGGGTTGCGCTGTCCCGGGCCCTTCACGGACCCTCTCCCCGGCCGGTGTCCGGCGTCCTCCGCGACCCGACACACGTGCTGGTGTGCGACGTGGGTGCGACGTGACATGTGCCCCGCGCGGCCCTTGGTCACCCCGCGGGCGGCCCTGCCGGGCAGGCCTGATCTCGTGGGTTTCGGCCACTCGGCGGAGCCGGCCCGCTGCACTGCGGGCCTCGCCGCGGGCCGGCACGGCACCGCCGGTCACGCCCACGGCGGTTGCCCTCTCCCCGGCTGCCACTGGGGGACCCGGGCGGCGGAGTTTCATCCTGCCGGCAGCCGGCTGCTCTCTTCCCTCCGCC
>NZ_JBAMDC010000350.1:0-6693 GCF_036961605.1 Streptomyces sp. KLMMK | reverse complement strand
CTCGCCGAGCCGCAGCCATGCGGCGGCCAGGAGGCCGACGGCGACATGGGCGGCGAACAGCAGCCAGGCGGCGGTGTCCGGGCCCGGCGCGGGGGCGAAGGACCCGCCGACCGTGCCGCCGCCGCACAGGGCGGTCAGCGCACCCGGCACGGGGTGCCCGCCCGCGCCGTAGCAGCTCTCCTGGCCGGCGGAGAAGAGGGCGTCGGAGGCCAGCTCCAGCGGGACGAACAGCGCGGCGATCCGCGTGAAGCCGCGCTCGCGGCCCGCGAGGGCGTACGCGAGCGCGAAGACGGCGGCCGCGGTCGCTGCAACCGTCGCCAGGGGCAGGCCGGTGCCGGACAGCAGCACGTGGGTGCCCGCGGACAGCGTCACGCACAGCGCTGTGAACAGCGCCGCGCGCAGTGCCCGCAGCCGTGCCGCCGATATGTCCATGGGGAACGAGTCTGGCACGACCCGCCGTAAACCGTGACTAAAGGCGGGCCCGGGGGCGGTCCTAGAGGCCGGGGATGCGGCCGTTGCGGAAGAGGTCCACGAAGATCTGGTGGTCCGCGCGGGCCCGGGCCCCGTAGGAGTGGGCGAAGCCGGTCAGGAGCTCCGCGAAGCCCTCCTCGTCGGCGGCGATCACGGCGTCGATGGCCCGCTCGGTGGAGAAGGGCACCAGGGAGTGGCCGCTCTGGTCGTCCGCCGCGGCGTGCATGGCGGCCGTGGCGCGGCCCAGGTCGGCGACGACCGCCGCGATCTCGGCCGGGTCGTCGATGTCCGACCAGTCCAGGTCGACCGCGTACGGCGAGACCTCGGCCACCAGCTGCCCGGTGCCGTTCAGCTCCGTCCAGCCCAGCCACGGGTCGGCGTGGGCCTGCAGCGCGCGCTGGGAGATCACCGTGCGGTGGCCCTCGTGCCGGAAGTAGTCGCGCACGGCGCGGTCGGCGATGTGCCGGGAGACCGCCGGGGTCTGCGCCTGCTTCATGTAGATGACGACGTCGTTCTCCAGGGCGTCGCTGTTGCCCTCCAGGAGGATGTTGTACGAGGGCAGGCCGGCGCTGCCGATCCCGATGCCGCGGCGGCCGACGACGTCCTTGACCCGGTAGGAGTCGGGGCGGGCGAGGCTCGTGTCGGGGAGGGTCTCCAGGTAGCCGTCGAAGGCCGCGAGGATCTTGTAGCGCGTGGCCGCGTCCAGCTCGACGGCGCCGCCGTCGGAGGCGAAGCGGCGGTCGAAGTCCCGGATCTCCGTCATGGAGGCGAGCAGCCCGAAGCGCGTCATCGAGCGGGCCTCGCGCAGGGCGCCGAGCAGGGGGCCGTCGGCGGTGTCGAGGGTGAAGGGCGTGTGGCCGTCCTCCGCGGCGCCGGTGGCCAGGGCGTGGATGCGCTCGCGGTAGGCGGCGGCGTAGGTCCGCACCAGCTCGGTGATCATCTCGTCGCTGAGGGCCTTGGTGTAGCCGATCAGGGCGACGGAGGCGGCGAAGCGCTTGAGGTCCCAGGTGAAGGGGCCGACGTAGGCCTCGTCGAAGTCGTTGACGTTGAAGACCAGGCGGCCGCCCGCGTCCATGTACGTGCCGAAGTTCTCGGCGTGCAGGTCGCCGTGGATCCACACCCGGCTCGTGCGCTCGTCCAGGTACGGCCCGGAGGCGCCGTCGGGGGCCTCCGCGGCCAGGTCCCGGTAGAAGAGGCAGGCCGTGCCCCGGTAGAAGGCGAAGGCGGAGGCCGCCATCTTCCGGAACTTCACCCGGAAGGCGGCGGGGTCGGCCGCGAGCAGCTCGCCGAAGGCGGTGTCGAAAACGGCGAGGATCTCCTCGCCGCGCTGCGCGGCCCGGTCGTGCTCGGTCGCCATCGCGGGGTCCTCCTGGGGTGGGGCATGGAACGAACATCAGTGCTGTGGTGCTCAACGCGTGAGGCTACCGGCGGGTGCCCGCGGCTGTCGGTGGGGGCCGGTAACCTTCAAAACTGTCCCGCCCGACCCGCAGCCACCACCGCCGGAGGTCTCCCACCGTGGCCACGAAGCCGCCCTTCACGCACCTGCACGTCCACACCCAGTACTCCCTGCTGGACGGTGCCGCGCGGCTCAAGGACATGTTCAATGCCTGCAATGAGATGGGCATGACACACATCGCCATGTCCGACCACGGCAACCTGCACGGCGCGTACGACTTCTACCATTCCGCCCAGAAGGCCGGGATCACCCCGATCATCGGCATCGAGGCCTACGTCGCCCCCGAGTCCCGGCGCAACAAGCGCAGGATCCAGTGGGGCCAGCCGCACCAGAAGCGGGACGACGTCTCGGGTTCGGGCGGTTACACCCACAAGACGATCTGGGCGGCGAACGCCACCGGCCTGCACAACCTCTTCCGGCTGTCCTCCGACGCCTACGCCGAGGGCTGGCTGACCAAGTGGCCCCGCATGGACAAGGAGACCATCAGCCAGTGGTCCGAGGGCCTGATCGCCTCCACCGGCTGCCCCTCCGGCGAGCTGCAGACCCGGCTGCGCCTCGGCCAGTTCGACGAGGCCCTGAAGTCCGCCTCCGAGTACCAGGACATCTTCGGCAAGGACCGGTACTTCCTGGAGCTGATGGACCACGGCATCGAGATCGAGCGCCGCGTCCGCGACGGCCTGCTGGAGATCGGCAAGAAGCTCGGCATCCCGCCCCTGGTCACCAACGACTCGCACTACACCTACGCGCACGAGGCCGAGGCCCACGACGCCCTCCTGTGCATCCAGACCGGCAAGAACCTCTCCGACCCGGACCGCTTCCGCTTCGACGGCTCGGGCTACTACCTGAAGTCCACGGACGAGATGTACGCCATCGACTCCTCGGACGCCTGGCAGGAGGGCTGCGCCAACACCAAGCTGGTCGCCGACCAGGTCGACACCGAGGGCATGTTCCAGTTCCGGAACCTGATGCCCAAGTTCGACATCCCCGAGGGCTACACCGAGGTCACCTGGTTCCGCGAGGAGACCATGCGGGGCATGCACCGCCGCTTCCCCGGCGGTATCCCCGACGACCGCATGAAGCAGGTCGAGTACGAGATGGACACGATCATCTCGATGGGCTTCCCGGGCTACTTCCTCGTGGTCGCCGACTTCATCATGTGGGCGAAGAACCAGGGCATCGCGGTCGGCCCCGGCCGAGGCTCCGCGGCCGGCTCGATCGTGGCGTACGCCATGGGCATCACCGACCTCGACCCGATCCCGCACGGCCTGATCTTCGAGCGGTTCCTCAACCCCGAGCGCATCTCCATGCCCGATGTCGACATCGACTTCGACGAGCGCCGGCGCGCCGAGGTGATCCGGTACGTCACGGAGAAGTACGGCGCCGACAAGGTCGCCATGATCGGCACCTACGGCACCATCAAGGCCAAGAACGCGATCAAGGACTCCGCCCGCGTCCTCGGCTATCCGTACGCGATGGGCGACCGCCTCACCAAGGCGATGCCCGCGGACGTCCTCGGCAAGGGCATCCCCCTCTCCGGCATCCTCGACCCGCAGCACCCGCGCTACAGCGAGGCCGGCGAGATCCGCGGGATGTACGAGAACGAGCCGGACGTCAAGAAGGTCATCGACACCGCGCGCGGCGTCGAGGGCCTGGTCCGGCAGATGGGCGTGCACGCGGCCGGCGTGATCATGTCCAGCGAGACGATCACCGACCACGTCCCGGTCTGGGTGCGGCACACCGACGGCGTGACCATCACCCAGTGGGACTACCCGAGCTGTGAGTCGCTCGGCCTGCTGAAGATGGACTTCCTGGGCCTGCGCAACCTCACGATCATGGACGACGCCGTCAAGATGGTGAAGGCCAACAAGGGGATCGACATCGACCTCCTGGCCCTCCCGCTCGACGACCCCACGACCTTCGAGCTGCTCCAGCGCGGCGACACCCTCGGCGTCTTCCAGTTCGACGGCGGGCCCATGCGGTCCCTCCTGCGGCTGATGAAGCCCGACAACTTCGAAGACATCTCCGCCGTGTCCGCCCTGTACCGGCCGGGCCCGATGGGCATGAACTCGCACACGAACTACGCGCTGCGCAAGAACGGCCAGCAGGAGATCACGCCGATCCACCCGGAGCTGAAGGATCCTCTCGAGGAGGTCCTCGGCGTCACCTACGGTCTGATCGTCTACCAGGAGCAGGTGCAGAAGGCCGCGCAGATCGTCGCCGGGTACTCCCTCGGCGAGGCCGACATCCTCCGCCGCGTGATGGGCAAGAAGAAGCCCGACGAGCTCGCGAAGAACTTCGTCTTCTTCAAGGAAGGCGCGACGAAGAAGGGCTTCTCCGACGAGGCCATCCAGGCCCTGTGGGACGTGCTGGTCCCCTTCGCCGGCTACGCCTTCAACAAGGCCCACTCCGCCGCGTACGGCCTCGTCTCGTACTGGACGGCCTACCTCAAGGCGAACTACCCCGCCGAGTACATGTCCGCGCTGCTCACCTCCGTGCGCGACGACAAGGACAAGTCGGCGATCTATCTGAACGAGTGCCGGCGCATGGGCATCAAGGTGCTCCCGCCGAACGTCAACGAGTCCGAGGCCAACTTCGCCGCCCAGGGCGACGACGTGATCCTCTTCGGCCTCACCGCCGTCCGCAACGTCGGGCAGAACGTGGTCGACTCGATCATCCGCTGCCGCAAGGCCAAGGGGAAGTACGGCTCCTTTCCCGACTTCCTCGACAAGGTCGAGGCCGTCGTCTGCAACAAGCGCACCGTCGAATCGCTGATCAAGGCCGGCGCCTTCGACGAGATGGGCCACACCCGCAAGGGCCTCACCGCGCACTACGAACCGATGATCGACAACGTGGTCCAGGTCAAGCGCAAGGAGGCCGAGGGGCAGTTCGACCTCTTCGGCGGCATGGGCGACGACACCGGCGACGACGGCCCCGGCTTCGGGCTGGACGTGGAGTTCTCCGACGTCGAGTGGGAGAAGGCCTACCTGCTCGCGCAGGAGCGCGAGATGCTCGGCCTCTACGTCTCCGACCACCCGCTCTTCGGCATCGAGCACGTCCTCAACGACAAGGCGGACGCCGGGATCTCCCAGCTCACCGGCGGTGAGCACGCCGACGGCGCGATCGTCACCATCGGCGGCATCATCTCCGGCCTGCAGCGCAAGATGACCAAGCAGGGCAACGCCTGGGCCATCGCCAGCGTCGAGGACCTGGCCGGATCCATCGACTGCATGTTCTTCCCCGCCACCTACCAGCTGGTCTCCACCCAGCTCGTCGAGGACGCCGTCGTCTTCGTCAAGGGCCGCCTCGACAAGCGCGAGGACATCCCCCGTCTGGTGGCCATGGAGCTGATGGTCCCCGACCTCTCCAACGCGGGCACCAACGCCCCCGTGATCATCACCATCCCCACGGTGAAGGTCACCCCGCCGATGGTCGAGCGGCTCGGCCAGGTCCTCACCCACCACCGCGGCTCCACCGAGGTGCGGATCAAGCTCCAGGGCCCGCGGAAGACCACCGTCCTGCGCCTGGACCGGCACCGGGTCACCCCCGACCCGGCGCTCTTCGGCGACCTGAAGCAGCTGCTCGGCCCGTCCTGCCTGGCCGGCTGAGCACCGGCCCGACCCGTACCCGCGCACGAGGGGCGCGCCCGGATCCTCCGGGCGCGCCCCTCGCTGCATCAAAGCGCTGCCGGGCGCCGTCGCTTCTCGGCCGGATGCCGTCCGGGCACCGATCAGTTGTGCCCGAAGCGCTTCTGCTTGCTCTTGCGGGCCATGTCGCCCGGGGTGACCTGCGTGGCCCGCTGCTCGCTCTGGGACTCGATCGAGGAGCTCTTGGCCTGCTGCTGCCCGCGCTCGGCGGCGCTGCCCCGCTGCTGGCTCCTGTCCTGCTTCCTGTTCTTCGCCATGCTCAGCCTCCACTCGGGGTGTCCCCCCGCCGAACACACTCGCACGCACCGGCGAATGGCGCATTTCGGGTAATTACCGTGCGTGATCCGTGCACTTACCGCCGGGAAGGCGTATCCGCCACGCCGAAGATCCAGTTCGGACTGATAACCCCCGCACGGTCGGGCAGACTCCAGGGAAAGCCGAGGAGAACCGGGGCACTGCTTGCCGTGCCGGGGGGCGACCGCAATTTCTGCACGCACAGAAAGAGGGTGGAACGTGGACCGCTGCGTCGTCCTGGTGGACGCCGGGTACCTGCTGGGCGCCGCCGCGAGCCTGCTGGCCGGCGAGCCGGCCCGGTCCCGCATCTCCGTCGACCACGCGATCCTCATCCAGGGGCTGCGCGAGCGCGCCGAGGCCGAGACCGAGCAGCCCCTGCTGAGGATCTACTGGTTCGACGGCGCGCCCGACCGGGTGCCCCAGCCCGAGCACCGCAGGCTGCGCGTCATGCCCCGCGTCACCGTCCGGCTGGGGGCCCTGACCCGCAGCGACGGCCGCTGGGCGCAGAAGGGCGTCGACGCCGCCATGCACGCCGAGCTCACCGAGCTCGCCCGCAACCGCGCCTGTTCCGACATCGTGCTCGTCACCGGCGACGGCGACCTCCTCCCGGGCCTGATGTCCGCCAAGGAGCACGGCGTCGCCGTCCACCTGTGGGCCGTCCAGGCCGCCGACGGTGACTACAACCAGTCCGAGGACCTCGTCGCCGAGGCCGACGAGCGCCGCGTCCTCGACCGCACGTGGATCACCCGCGCCGTCCGCGCCAAGGAGCTCACCGGGCCCTGCGCCCCGCAGCCCGCGCCGCGCCCCGAGATCGCCGCGATCCTCTCC
>NZ_JBAMDC010000035.1:0-38472 GCF_036961605.1 Streptomyces sp. KLMMK | reverse complement strand
CCGCGCAGTCCCGCGACGGCGGTGTCGGGCAGCAGCCCGGTGCCGCCGCCCGCGGACTCGGGGAGCTCGGGGATGGTGAAGCGCGGCACGTCGCCTAGGCCCGCGGCCGCCAGCAGCGCGCCGTAGTGCCGGGAGACCTCGGTGGCGACCTGGTGGGGCACCCGGTCCAGCACGGTGACGAGCGTGACGTCGTACTCCTTGGCGGTGCGCATCAGGTGCCAGGGCACCGCATCGGCGTACCGCGTCGCGGTGGTGACGAGCACCCAGATGTCGGCGGCGCAGATCAGCTCGGCGGCGAGCTCGCGGTTGCGCTCGACGAGGGAGTCGATGTCGGGGGCGTCCACGAGGGCGAGGCCGGGCGGCATGGCACGGTCGGTCTCGATGCGCAGGGAGGGGGGTTCGGCGGCGTCGTCCTCGTCGCCGCGGCGGCCCTCGGGGTCGGTGTCGTAGAGGGTGGTGAAGTCCTGGGCGGGCACCCAGACGCGGCGCAGCTCGGGCAGCACCCGCTGCCCCGCGAACCAGTGGTGGTCGTCCGGGTGGCAGATCAGCACAGGCGTACGGGTCGTCGGCCGAAGGACCCCCGCCTCGGTGACCCGCCGCCCCATCAGGGAGTTGACGAGGGTGGACTTGCCCGCCCCGGTCGATCCCCCGACGACCGCGAGGAGCGGCGCTTCGGGGGCGCACAGGCGGGGCACCAAGTAGTCATCGAGTTGCGCCAGGAGTTCGGCACGGTTTCGGCGGGCGCGGGCGGCGCCGGGAAGGGGGAGGGGGAAGCGTGCGGCGTCGACACGGTCACGCAGTGCGGACAGTGCGTCGAGCAGTCGGGGCCGTACTTCCAAGGTCGCCACACGTGCAGAATGCCCAATTCTGGTGTGATTTTGAAGCGTATAGGCCATGGCGCGCGAGGCGTGGCGCACGGGGCTCAGGCATAACGAGTACACAACACCCGTCGCCTGGGGCGTGAAAAACGGTGCAAGATTCGTACCCGCCTGCGATTATCAGGACCGCTTCACTAAACCTCCACATCGTGGCACGGAGGTGAAGCAACCGGGACGAGGCGAGCGGAGCCCTATCCTTGTCCCCGGCAAGGTCACGGCACCACCGAGCCCGGGGCTTCAGCCGTCCGCGACCGCCGCACACACCGGCCCCCGTAGCTCAGTGGATAGAGCAGGCGCCTTCTAAGCGCTTGGCCGCAGGTTCGAGTCCTGCCGGGGGCGCTCGGTCCACACCGCACGCCCCTCCTGCCAGGAGGGGCGTTTTTGCTGGTAAGAGCAACGTGAGGCAGCACCTGACAGCCGCTGGGCGGTGCGACCCGGGTCGCACTGCCCAGCGGCTGTGTCCGGCTGAGTCCGGCTGTCACCGGCGTTCTCCGGGTGGCCACGGTGAATACGCGGTGACGCCCCCGGGCCGCGGAAGCCCGCTAACCCGTCTCGGGCAGCTCGGGGAGGTCCCCCAGGGCTTCCATCCGGCGCTTGAGATCCGGGACCTGTCCGTCGATGCATCCCGCGTATACGGCCAGCAGGACCGCGACGCTGTTGCCGGCCCAGTAGGCCACCTGTGCCGGGGGGTTACCGTCGTTGAGCCACTTGGTCAGCCGGGTGGAGCGGACGTCGTAGATCCGCCGCCCCATGGGAGACTCCTGCTCCCGCTCCGTGAACTCGGCCTTCCGGGCGCCCTGCCAGGCTCTGCGCGTGACCGAGCCGGAGAGTATTCCCCCTTTCTCCCCCGGGAACAGCCTGTCGCCGGGCTTCAGCCCCTCCTCCTTGATGTAGGCGCGCAGGGTCCTCGTCAAGGGCGGCGGGCCCGGCACGATACGCGTGGACCCTTCGGCCCGCCCTTTCAGGCCGCGCTCCTCATGGACGGCACCGTCGTCAGTCCAGTTCTTCCCGACCTCCGGCTCAGCCGTGTGGAACACCACGTCGCACCACTGATCCTCCGCGTCCTCGGGAGGCAGCAGCACGTCGTCCACGTACATCGCCACGGCCTCCTCCGGGCGCGGGCCGACGTAGTACACCGTGGAGAAGTAGGCGTGCAGCCGCCGACCGCCCCGGGGCCGGCGACGTATCCGGAGCAGCATGCGCGCCATCTTGACCGGAGGGATCAGTGACCGCCTGTCCACCGCGTTGGACGTCTGGGGGACAGCACCGCGCCCCTTCGGCAGGGGGTTCTCACGCAGTATCCGGTGCTTGACCGCGTACTCCAGAGCCACGTTGAGGATCCGGCGGTGACGCTTGACGGAACTGGCGGCGGCCCGCTTGCCGTCGAGCCGTGTGGTCACGACACGCAAGATCTCATCGACCTTGATCGGGTCCTCCCATGCCGACATAGCCAGCGTGGACCGCTCCACCCACTTCAAGATCCTGGCCACCTCCGGCGGCGCCGCCTCCCGGCGCCGGGTGTTGAACGCGTACTCCCGGAGAGCCGTCCGCACGTCGGCTGGCTCGAAGGCGGCCGACGAGGTGCGCAGCAGCGCGATAGTCGTCGCCATCAGGGTCTTGGCGGTGTTCTTGCGCGTGTTCCCCGCGGTCCTCCCCCACTGGACGTCTGCGAACTGGACGGCGAAGTCGTACCAGCTCATCGTGCTCGCTCCGGATCCGTGGGAGACCGGGCGCCCCGTGGTGAGGCTGAACGCCTCTCCGCGGCGCGTGGCACTGACCAGCTCCGACCGGAAGGCATCCGCAAGCGCGGAGGTCGCGAACGGCGCCCGCTCTTCCCTCCCGTCGAGCGTCCACCGGACGGTGTACGTGGTCTTGCGCTTGCCCCGGTAGACCGAGGTCTTCCAGATCTTGACGTTGTACGTCGTGTCCATCAGGCGCAGTCCTCCCGGCCGTCGAGCCAGTGTTCGTAGTCGCTGCGGCGTATCCGGAGGTCGCCATTGGGCAGCTTGATGCAGCGCGGAGCACGCCCCTTGGCGCGCCAGTCGTAGAAGGTGGACGGTGAGATCTTCAGGTCTTTGCAGATCTCCGCGAGGGTGAGCTTGTCGTCGCGCGAGCGATACGCGGCCGTCGTCACCGCGAGCTCCTCTCAGCCGCTGGTTCGGGCAGGCGGAGGGGCCCAGAGGCCGTCCGGCTGTCCCGCGTAGGCAAGGTGTGGGGGCCGGCGTAGGCCTCCCCCAGGTCCGCAACATCCGCCACGCCGCAACACCTCAGGTCAGCGGCTCGTGTCTGTGGCGGATGGCGGTTGTGTGGCGGATAGGGGCCGCCACACGGGCGTTGCGGCGGCCCCGGTGAGCCCGTCCTGGTCAGCTGGCCGCCATGAGCGGGTGCGTGGCGGTTTCCGCGGGCGTGTGGCGGGTCTCGGGGAGGGCTTCCGCCACGTTTTCACCCTCGCTGACCTGCGGTGTGGCGGACGTTGCGGATGTTGCGGATTCTCCGGGGGGAGGGGGGCAGTACCGCTTCCACGCGTCCGCCAGGTCTTCCGCGTAGTAGCCCTTCGGGGTCTCGGAGCCGACCCGGACACCGCGGGATCTGATCGGCTTGTTCGCCGGGGTGACGTACTGCTTGAGCATCTTGGACAGGGTGCGGGAGGTGATGGGCTTGTCGTCCAGGTCTCCCCAGGGCGCATCGTCCATGGCCAGCAGGCACTTCAGGATGACGGCCGTGGGCAGGCGGTCAGCTCCCTTGAACACGTGGTCGCGCAGGTCGGTCAGCAGACGGACCCCGAGAGAGGCGTCGTCGCCGTCCTGGGCGGCGTGTACGAGCTCCAGGCAGGCCGCGCGGGCCCGCCCCGGCCAGTGCCCGCCAGCCGCGTCGGCGACGGAGAGCAGCGGTTCCCACACGTCCGCGGGCCGGTCGGTCACCCCCTCCGGCATGACGGGCCAGGCCTCAGCGATGCGGTCCTTGACAGTCTCAGCCCAGACGGCGAGCAGGTCACGCAGGGCGTGGCCTTCCTTCTCGTTGATGCGCTCGCGGTAGGGCTCGACGTCCTCGTTCGGGGCGCGCTTGCGCATGCGGATGATGACGGAGCGAGTCAGGATCGTGTCGGGCAGGGAGCCGAGCCCGGCCATGGCCACCGCACAGTACGAGGGGAAGCCCTGCACGGTCTGGTTGGCGCCGTCGCCCACGCACCGGTACATCAGCCTGCCCCGCCGGTGCCCGGCGTTCAGGAAGCCACGAAGGGCTTCGTTCTCCCCGGCCTTGGGCCCGAACACGGTGTCGATCTCATCGAAAACGATCGTGGGACGTTTCCCGTCAACGCCGGAGACGGCGCGGAAGAGGGCGGAGACCGACGCGTCGACGGCGGCCATGGGGTTGGGCACCAGGGTCTCCATGATCTCCAGCGCCCTGGACTTGCCGGAGCCCGGCTCCGGGGACAGGAACGCGATGCGAGGGGTGGAGTCGAAGGAGTCGAGCAGGTGCGCGTGAGCGTCCCACAGGGTGACGGCGACGTAGGCGGCCTCACTGGGGAAGATGTTGAAGCGCCGGTGAAAGCGCTCGACGTCATCGAGCAGGGCGGCGCCGTCGACGGGCGGAGCGGGCGGGTTGGCGCTGCTCATGCGGCATCCCTCCTTTCGTTGTGCCGACCGGGCGTGCGGGAATGGGCGACGGCCTTGTGCTTCTCGTACTCGGCGACCAGGGCGGCCACGGCTCGCTGGCCGGTGGCGGTGCCGGTCTGGCCGCACGCGCAGGCGTAGGCGGCGGTCGGGGTGTCCCCGTATCGCTTCGACCAGCGGGCGCCGTCGTGGTGCGAGCGGTAGACCGGCGCGGCAGAGATGCGGATGCCGGGCCGCTCCGGCGTCGGGTCGTCGGGCCCCAGATCGCGGCGGCCGGTCGGGTGCAGGTCAGGACGAAGAGCTGAAAGGACGGCCTGACGGCCGTCGCTCTTCGTGCCACGGCCTTCAGAGGGGCCGCCTTGGGTCGGGCGGGCACCGTGCGGGGTGGGTGGGGTGGGCTTTTCAGGGCGGGGGGTCATGCGGCGTCCTGGGGCCGACAGGTGCGGATGGACCAGTCCAGGGCGCTGCGGATGGTGGCGCGGCATTCGGCCGCGGACAGTCCGGCCGTCTCTCCCCCCGCCTGAAAAGCCTCCTCCACCACGTCGCGCGGGATCTCGCCCCAGGCGACGAACCTCCCCAGCGCGCGGGCGCCCTCTAACAGGCGGGCGTTCCGGCCGCCCTCGCTCATGCTCGCGACCGCCGCCGTCTCGCGATCCAGCGCAGCTTGGGCCCGCCGGCTGACTGCCTCCTGCACGAGCAGCGGGGCGAGCCCTGCGGCGGGTCGGGATGGCTCGGTCAGCAGCGGGGGAAGCCAGTGCGGCAGTGCGGCCACGGGCGCGTCATCGAGCACCTCGTAGGCGCCCTCGGGAGTGCTGCTGTGCGGTGCGACGACGTAGCCGCCCCAGGCGCGGGTGTCGATGTGCGGCCCGAGCCGGTTGACGCTGCACGCCATCCGGGCGCCGGGCGGGGCGGTGAAGTACAGGTGCCGTCCCCCGCTCGGAGTCCGCACCTGGTAGGTGGACGGAAGCCGCTCACCGGCGCGCTCGCAGAGCGCCTTGAAGGAAGTGGCGCCGTCAGGCGCTCCCTCAGGCTCTTCCGGCTTGCACACGTCCAGATCGATGACCAGCAGCCCGGCCGGGCCCGTCGCGATCCCGACGTTGTAGGCGGTGCGCGCCCACGCGGCCTGGATCAGGCCGGTGTCGGTGGTGGCGCGCTGTTCCGGGGTGCGGTGACCGTTCGAGCAGCGGCCGGTGCCGGGGCAGGACCGCTCGGGGTGCCCGGCGGGGCGTTTGGTCCGGGGATGCAGCGGGATGACGGGCCAGCCACGGTCGGCACAGTCCAGGGCAGCGGCGAGCAGGGACAGGCAGGCCAGGTCGGCGGTCAGGATCTCGTTCATGCCGCGGTCCTCCCGTCCAGCGTGAGGAACTGGGCGGCGATCCACTGGGTGTAGGCGGGCGGTACGGCCTGGCGGGCTTCGAGGTTGCTCATCCAGGTGCAGCCCATGGCGTCGGCGTAGGCCCGCTCCGCCTTGTGCTCGAACGCCAGGAGGTCTTTGCGGTGCCAGCAGGGCGGAACCAGGTCTCCGCCTCCGCCCCAGGACGTTTCGAAGGCCCGGTGACGGCGGACGCGGAGCCCGAACTGGGTCCCGCACAACAGGTAGTCCGGCCTGAGAGGGGCTTCGGGCACGTTCTCGATCACCGACGGGACCCCCGAGCCCGCCAGACGCTCCCGGCCCGGCGCGAGCAGATCGGGATGCTCTTCCCGCCTGCCGCGCCAGGCAGTGACGCGGGCGTAGCGCTGGCAGGGCCAGGAGGCGTGCACTAGGTCGAAGCCGTCCAGGGGGAACGTGAGGGCGTCGGCCTGGTGGAAGGTGATGGGGTAGTTCGGCTGCGGGCGGATGTCCACGCCGGTCACGTCGAAGCCGGCCAGGTAGTAGCCCATGGACAGGCCGCCGGCGCCGCAGCACAGGTCCAGCACCCGCAGGCCGTTCGGCCGCCGCAGCGGCAGCACCCGGGCGTTCATGCGGCCACCACCCCACCATGCGTCCCGGCTCCCGCCAGGCAGGAGATGCCGACGCGGTGGGTGTAGGCCGGGGGGATGCACTCGCGGATGCCGTCGCGGTTCATCCACGGCACGCCCATCACGCGGCGTGCGAGGGCGACGCCGGAGAAGTTGCCGATGAACTGCCCGAAGTGCCCGGGCGGGACGGGGCGCCCCATCTTGGCCTGCGGCACGGTATGAGCCGGGTGAGATGGCGGCACGAAGCTGAAGCCGCCGCCGGGCTCGAAGTGCCGGTGCCGGTAGGTCTCCAGCCCGAACATCGCCCCGCACAGCATCACGGCGTTCCGCAGCTTCGGCAGGGCGCCGCCCACGTTCTCGATCACCCACGGCCGCCCCGTCGCTTCGAGCGCGGCACGGGTCGGGGCGATCAGGTCAGGGTGGGCATTGCCGTGGAGGCGCTGGCACTCACTGTCGTGCTGGCACGGCGGCGACGCGTGGATGAAGTCGAACTCCGCGCCGTGAACTTGGACGTAGTCGATCGCGTCGGCCTGCACGAACGTGAAGGGGTAGCGGGGCTGCGGCCGGATGTCGACGCCGGTCACGTCGAAGCCCGCCAGGTAGTACCCCATACCGGCACCGCCCTGGCAGCAGTACAGATCCAGCAGCCGCGGCCGGGCGGGTCGCCGGATCGGGGTTGGTTGCGTCATTCTGGAGTTCCTCCAGTTCCGTTCTCAGATGGGCTGGGTGGACAAGGGCGGCCCCGGCTTCTTTGGCGAGACGAGGGGGCCGCCCTTGGCGCAGCTAGAACGGGGGCTCAGCCTCCGAGGAGGCCACGGACGGTCCGCCGGCCGTGGCCCACGCGTCGCTGCCCGGCGCGGCGTTCTTGGGGCGCTTGTCGTTGACGGTGACGGTGGTGAAGCGCAGACTCGCGCCGATCTCGTCGACCTCGACGACGAGCATCGAGCGGTTCTCACCCTCGGGGGTCTGCCAGTCGTGCTGACGGATCCGGCCGGACAGCACCACGCGCGTTCCCTTGGCCAAGGAGCCGGCGACGTGTTCGGCCAGGGAGCGCCAGGCGGCGCAGCGGAAGAAGCTGGACGTGCCGTCCTTCCACTGGTTCGCCTCGCGGTCGAAGGTCCGCGGGGTGGACGCGACAGTGAACCGCGCCAGGGCGGCCCCGGAGTCGGTGAACTTCAGCTCCGGGTCGGCGGTCAGATTTCCGATGATGGTGATCGCGGTGTCTCCGAACGACATGCTGGTGTCTCCCTCGGGTTCAGTTCGTGCCGGTGTAGTGGGCGGGGAAGCCGGGGCAGGTGTTCTCGGGACAGTCGCAGCCGTCGCACTCGTTGCAGATGTCGCCGCTGCACCAGTCACACAGCTCGTGACCGGGGCAGCCGTAGTCGGCGCACTCGTCGCAGTAGTCGTCTGAGCGGTCCATGGGATCTCCTTCGGGGGTCACTTCTTGGAGCTGGCGAGCTTGAGGGTGATGCCGCCGACGCTGAGCGGGCCGGTGGCCGCGGCGATGGTCGCTGCGGTGTGGAGGGCGTAGTCGAGCAGCGCGAGGGCGACGACCACGAGCCCGGCGATGCCGAGGGCGCCGGTGATCACGACGATGGTCGGGATCAGGTAGGCGCGGGCCGGGCGTCCGGCCGGGGCCGGGGCGGCTTGGATGATGACGACGGGCTGGCCGGTGGCCTGCGCGCGGCGGTAGGTGTCGGAGGGGATGTGCGGGGCGATGCCGCCTAAGGTCACGTCGGGCGGGGGTGGTTGGCGCACAGGGGTCTCCTAGCGGCCGAGGTTGGTGAAGGCTGACGCGGTGCTGGTGAGGATCTGGTTGATGACCGGGGCGATGCCGGTTGAGGCGAGGAAGAAACCGAAGAGGGTCGCGGTGAGCGCGCTGCCCGCGCGGACGTAGCCGGTGCGGAGCAGGACGGCCAGGACGGTGCCGAGCAGGACGACGGCGGAGACGGAGAGGACCACGGCGCGTCACTTTCTGTGCTGGGTTCCGTGTGGGGTGTGCGGGGTGCACAGACCGCCGCTCAAGAGGCCGTATCCGGGTCTCCGGGGCGGGTTTCCGGGCTTCCCTCGGGGTGGTTCTGTGTGCCCTACACGCCCTACACGCGCAGGTCAGTGCCCTACACAGGGCTGTGTGGGGTACACGGCGTGTGTGGGGTGCTGTGTGGGGTCCGGGCGTGTGCCCTACACGCCCGGCGCTCGTCACTGTGTGTTGCGGTACCGGGTGATCGCCTCTGCGAGGGTTTCGGCGAGATAGCCGCTCTTGGACACGTCGCCGATCCGGACGGACCCGATGCCGGGGCGCTCGACGCCAACCGTCTTGAGGATCTGGCTCAGTTCCTTGCCGAGGGCGACGGCGTCGAGGTCGAGGCGGGTTGCGAGGTCGCCGGTGTGCAGGCGGCCGCCGGCTTCCGTGACGGTCTGGTGGGCGTCGAGCAGGAGCCGGGGGACGCGGTCGGGCCGGTCAGCGGGCCCGCCGCTCTGGGCGACGACCCGGCCGAACTGAGCGTGGATGACGGTACGGTCCCCGTTCCCGGCCTCCCCGTGAGGTCCGGCCGCGGTGCGGGGGGAGTTGAGGAGGGCGGCCAGGGCATCGCTGCCGAACCGCTTGCCCGCCGGAACGGCGCTCGGGGCAGTGTGCCGACCGGGAGCACCGGGCTTGCTGCCCCCGCCCTCCCTGCCCCCGTCGTCGTTGGCATCGGTTTCGATGCCGGTGTTGGGGATGCCGGTCACCTCGTCCAGCGGGGGCCGGAGGATCTCCAGATCCGTGTACGGGACGGTGGTGGCGGCCAGGGGCTTGGCCTTGTAGAGGCGGGGCAGGACGCGTCCCCAGCGGGAGGCGTAGTAGCGGGCCGGGGCGGTGTCGAGGAACTCCGCTTCCAGGCGGGGGCGGCGGGCGCCGTAGGCGGCGGCCAGGCCCTGGATGACTTTCGGGGTGATCCGGTAGGCCTTGTACGGTGCGGGATCACTGACGATGTCCTCGGCATCGGGGGCGCAGCAGAAGCCGCAGCCGCGGCCGGGAGCGGCTTTCGGGTCGAGGCGGGCCGCGCCGGTGGGGAACAGGTGGGCAAGCTCCTCCGGGTCGGAGACGCGCATGCCGACGCGCACCCTGCTCTGTTTCTTCATGGCTGCGGTGATCACGTCCTGCGTGGCGCGCAGGCCGCAGATGATGACCCGTACCCGTACCGCGCGGCCGGTGTTGACAATCGTGTCGAGCTTGGCCAGCAGCCGCGGGGAGAGTTCGGCGATCTCATCGACCACCAGGAGGACTTCGGGCAAGTCCGGGCCGACGGTGAGCTTGTCATCCTCACCGGCCAGGAGATCCTGGTGACCGGACTTGCGGGCCCCGATCCCGGCGATCAGGAAGTCAGCCAGGATGTGCGCTTCCTCCTCGGTGTCTGCCACATAGTCGATCAACGGCACGTCGCTGGCGCCGTCGACGGCCCACGCCCGCAGCCACGGCAGGGAGATCCCGGCGCCCGTGACGTCGATGTGCATCACCACCGTGTCATTGGTGCGCAGGGCACCGGCGTTGGCAACATTGACGACGTTGGTCTTGCCGGAGCCGATCTGCCCGATGAACAGGGCGCAGTCATCGACCACGCCCACGCGCACCTCCGCCCCGTCGGTCTGCAGGCCCAGCGGCAGGCCGCCGTAGATGCTGGTGACCGTGGTGTCGTCCGGGCCGTCGGGGATCGGCAGCTCCTCGGACATGACGTCCTTGGTGGTCACGCGGATGTGGATCTCGCCGTAAACCATGCCGTCGGTGATCTGGATTCCCCCGCCGCGCGGGAGCTTCAGCTCGGTGGCGAGCTTGCGCACCGCGTCCGCGGGCAGCTGCGGCGTGGCGGATGGCATGGCGACACGGACCGTGTAGCCGGCGCCGCTCTTCCAGGGCATAACGCCGTCGACGGTGTGACCCTCCAGGCGGAACAGGCGCTCCAGGCGCTCGTGCCACTCCCGGGCGCGGGCGTTGGCCCATACCTGCAGGCGGCGGGCGCTGCGCTGCTCGCGGGCGGCATTCTCGGCACGGACCAGGCCCCGGGCCAGCGTCATGCCGACCGCGGTCCCGGCAGCCCACCATCCGGCCATCTGCCACGTCAGCGCGGTGTGGTCCGCCAAGGCCAGAGCGGTCCAGCCGCCAGCGGCCAGCCAGGCGGCGCACCGGGTGGTGATGTGCCAACCCGGACGGCGCTGGTAGAGATCGGCAGCAGCCTGAGCAGCAGCGCCGGCCGCGCCCACCGTCAGGGCCTGCACCGGCGGCATGCCGGACAGTGCCCCGACAGCGGCGACGCTGTAGGCGCCCCCGGCGACGAGGGCGGCATCGACGGCCGGGGAGGTGTTCCAGCCCCAGTCCAGGGCGGATGATCGGGCGGCCATCAGACGTCCCACATCGCTTCGCCCGCCTCACCGTTGCGGGGTTCTTCGTGCCGGGCGATGTCCGGCGCGTGCAGACGCCGGAAGGCCGGCATGAGCTCCTGCGCGGCCGACGCGGCCTTCAGCAGCAGGGCGTGCAGGTCGGCGATGCCTTCGACGACGGCCTTGTCGACCGGATAGGTCTCGTTCGAGCGGGCCTGCAGGAGATGGACCGCAGCCGCGGTGTTCTCGATCCCTGCCGGGATTCCCTCGTACTCCGCGGCGACCTGGGCCATGTGACCGGGCTCGTAGCGGGCGTAGACGTGCGCGATGTCCTGGCACACGGCCACGAACTGCGAGGGGGAGCGCATGCTGTAGGAGCCGTCGGATCGCTGCTCCAGGATGTTCCACATGTGCTCGCCCGGCCGCGGCTCCTCGTGGCGCCGCAGATCAGCTTCGTGCACCTTCGCGAACAGCGGCCCGATCTCGGCGGCGGTTTCGGCGGCCTGGTGGAGCAGGGTGTAGACCTGGCTGATCAGGTCGGCCATCTGCGCGTCCGCCGGGTACTTGTCGGCGGTGTTGACCGCGAGCTGGCGCACGGCCTCACCCACTGAGGTGATGCCTTCCTGCAGCCCCCAGTACTCCGCGGCCACGGCCAGCATCATGGGCGGTTCGTAGTGGCTGTAGGCCTCGCGCATCGCCTCGGTCTCCCGCTGGAAGACGCTCATCAGGTTCCCTCCGAAGTAGTCCGTGGGAAAGCCGAACCCGGCAAACCGGCGACCGGGCTCATCGAAATCGGTCAGCACGTCCCGGGCGCCACTGGCTTCGGCGTACTTCGACCGGGCCCGGACAACCAGGCGCTTGAAGACGACACGGGCCACCCGCACGCCCCAGAGCAGCGGGCCCCATCCCCGCCCGCCCAGCAGCCGGTGAGGCAGCGCGAGCAGCAAACCGGGCACTGCAGCGACCAGACCGCCGGCCGCGGCAACCAGACCCGCGCCGGCAGCCCGCGCACCGAACGCCAGACCCGCCCAAACCTTGCGCCCGTACCGCGCCCGAGCCCGCACCGCCCGCTCCCGCAGCACCTGGACAGCACGGGCGATACGGCCACGAGCCCACTGCCCGGCACGGCTACCGGCAACGCGCCGGGCAGCCTGAGCAGACCAGGAACCCCCACGCCGGGCAGCAGCCGACAGGCCACGACGCGCCCGGTTCACCCCGGCCGCAACCGTCGCCCCCGCCCGCCCCGCCGACCGCATGGCCCGGGCCCCCGAGGACCGCAGAGCACCGGCCCCGGACGACCGGGAGGCCTTCGCCCCGGCGGAGCCGCCAGACGTGGCTCCAGCCGACCGCGGCCCCTTGGACAGCGATGTTCCCCTGCCCCCTCCGAGGCGGCCGCTGCGGCTGTCCGCGTTGTGACCCGCACCCCGACGACGGATCCCCCGGCGGTCGGGCGTGGCCTGCCTGGGCATGCTGCCGAGACCGTTTCTTCCCCGCGTGTGGCTCAGGGAGGGGGACCTCCCCGGGGCACCGCGGGACCCTGCGGACCGAACGGAGTGACCCGAGCCCCCCAGAGCTGCGGAGCGCGTCCGGGCCAGGGACATACCGCGGCCGGACAGGCCGCCGCCGCGCCCGCCCGACGCGCCGCTGTTGCCCCTGCCCGCACCGGCGGATCGAGACCGGAAGCGCCCGCCGTTGCCGCTCGTCCCACCACCGCGGGAAGCGCCCCCGGACAGGAGGCTGCCCCTGCCTGCTCCCCCGCGATCCGGCCGACCCCTGCCCCGGCCGAGACCGGATGAGTGGCGGTGCCCTGCCAGGCCGCGGCCGCCGTTGCGGCTACGGCGCCGGGCAGCCACCCCGGCAACGGTGGCCGCACCTGCGGCCACCACCCCGGCCGCGGCCACCACGGCAACCGGACCCGCGGCCGCGTACAGGCCGCTGCCGGAAACCGTCAGCGCCTCGCTCCCAGCCACCGTGGCCGGCAGCACGGCCAACAGGCCCCGCTGCGGCGCCCGCTCCCGAACGGGCTTTTCGCCCTCATCAGTACCGGAGGAGTTGACCGTGAGCTCGATGGGCAGCGCCTGGGGCGCGGGTGCGCTCTCCTCGTCATTACTGGGTGGTTCCGTTTGTCCGGGGGCCTTCTCCCCCGCAGCGGTCCTTTCCGCCATGCTGGTGACACTCCTCAGGTAGGAGTAGGCGCCCCCGGCCGGGCCCTGAGAAAGCGGGCCGGGGGCGCCGTACGGACAAGGTCACGAAGACCGGGGCAGCCGGTGGTCGGGGTGCGCGGTCGCGGCTTCCTGCCAGCGCCGGCTCTCCGCCGCATCCACCCCCGTCACCCGCACACGGAAGCGGCAGCCCGGGGCCGTACACCGGTGCGTCGTGACGGTGAACATCTCCGCGAGGTGGAGCGTCGCGGCGCTGATGGTCCCGGACACCGCCACCACGCACGAGAGTGCCAGCGACCATGGCAGACCGTAGGGGCTCAGGCGGGCCCACATCGCCACGGCCATGCCCGCACCGGCACACAGCGCGATGGCCGGGCGTACGCCCCGGGCGGTCATTACGCGGCCCCCGTGGGGAGGGCGTCGGGTTCCAGGGCGAAGTACAGGACCGCCAGCGGCGTGCCGTACTCGTCCGCGAGCTGCTCCATCAGGTAGCGGAAGCACATGGCCCGGGTGAAGCCGGCCGGCAGGTCGAGTCGCCCGTCACGGGTGTTCAGCAGGCCATCGCGGGTCTGCACCGTGGTGATGTAGTGGAAGCTGGTCTTCTGCGACGCAGCGGCCGCAGTGGTGGTCGGGGTCGTCACTGCTGATCTCCAGGGTGGGTGGATGGTTCAGGCGACGTGCTGGTCTTCGGCGTAAGCGCAGGTCACGCACTCCCCCAGTGAGGTGGGGATGCAGTACCCGGCATCCGTCTGGCAGGTGGGGCAGGTGCGGCGGGCGAGCATCGCTACGGCCAGTGCCACGGTGCGGCCCGGCGTCATCGGACGGACGGGCAGGGCGCGGTCGATGCGGTAGAGGTAGCCGACCAGTACCCCGGCCTTGCGGCGGCGGGAGCGGCGCATGACCTGCGCAGCGATGGGCTGCCCGCCCGGGCGCAGCCCTTGGGCGCGGAGTTGGCGGCGGGTGGCCAGCCCGTCCGGGGCCAGACGCCACGGGTACGTGGGGATCCCGTACGTGGCCCCGGTCGGGTCGTAGCAGGTGCCGGATGGTGCGGGCATCAGGGCGCGGCCAGTACGTCGTCTGCCTCGATGAAGCCGCGCAGGTGAATGGGCGTCCCCTCGAACGCGCCATAGGCATCGGTGAGGAGGCAGAGACTGCCGTTGGCGCTGAAGTGCTGCGCCACGGTCAGACTGGCGGTGTCGAGGTCCAGAGCCTCTCGCCATGCCTCGAAGTCCGCCCGGGAGCCGTGCAGGTTGATGGTCAGGCCGGGCACCATCTCTTCCGGCAGGAAGACGATCCCGGTCTCGACCTGCGCGGCGGGCAGGTGCGGGAAGCGCGCGCAGATCACTGCCAGGGCCTTTATGTGCGGGGCCAGTTCTCCTATGGTCTTGGCGATCACGCGAGTTCTCCTCGGGGAAGGCTGGCGGGGAAGGCTGCCAGGTGAGGTTCACGGGCTTTGACCCGGCCGCGGGCGGTGCGGGCCGTCGACTCCGACCCGCCGAGCCCTGCGGCGGCCATGGCCTCGGTCATCCGGGCCGTCGACGGCTGGGTGAAGTCCGTGCCGTACAGGGCGCGGATGAGCTGATCGACCCGGGTCCGGTAGATCACCGGCGGGCACAGGTCGACGGGCGTCGGCCCTTCCTCGACGGGGTCAGGCGGCGGCTCGACGGGCGTCGAGTTGCCGGTGACGGTCTCGGGCAGGGGCCCCGGTTCGGGCACGGCCCGCAGCCACTCGGGCCCGCCCGACGGGCCCTCCGGCGGTTCGGGTGCGAGGGTGAGGTCGACGGGCGTCGAGGTCTCCTCGACGGGCGTCACCTCCGGGGTGACGGCCTCGGGCGCCCACTCCAGCTCCGGCACGGCCGACAGGTCACCGGCATCAGCCGGCGGTGCCTCCTCGGGGTCCTCGTCGCGGCTGAGCGTGACGGGGTCCGGCTCCGCCTCGACGGGCGTCACCGTGTCCCCGGCGGGAGCGGCGATGCGGCGGGCAAGGTAGGCGTGGACCTGCCGCATCAGGGCACCGAAGGCCAGCAGAGCAGCGACCGGGGGCACCGCGGCCACCACGTAGTCCAGCAGCCCCGCCCCTGCACCGACACCGGCGACGTTCAGGACGATGGAACCGACGGACCCGGCCGTGGCCAGGCCGATTGCGCACCAGTCCACCCGGCGCGCCAGTGAGGCGCGCAGGATCAGCAGTTCGCCGATCACGATGAACAAGTCGACCGTGGCCGGCCAGGCCCACGAGCGGGCGGTGGCCTCGCGCAGGCCATGGCCGGCGGCGACGCCTTGCAGGTGTTCGTAGGAGAGCCAGAACGCAATGGCCGTGAGCACCATCGTTAGGCCGCTCGCCAGCACCGTGATCGCCACGCTCACGGCGGCGGGCGTCGAAGCGGGCTCGACGCCCGTCGACCGCCCCTCGACGCGGTCCGGCCGCGAGAGCTGTTGCGAGGCAGTGGCGGTCATGCCGCCTCCCGCACCGTGGCCGCCCGGCGGGATGCGGCTTCCGCGTCCCGGTACTGCTCCTTGACGGCAGTCAACGAGTAGGGCGCGTCGTCGCAGTCGACGGCGACGTGCGTCAAGCGCGCGTGGCGGGCGGCCTGACGGCCGGTGAGGTGGCCGTGATCGTCCAGGGCCGCGGCCACCGACAGGACGCGGTCCCAGAGGTGGTGCAGAGCAGCGTCGGCGGCGGCCGTCACCGTGGCGTAGTCCATACCGGCGTCCGGCGTGTGGCCATAGTGCAGGGTCATCCCGAGATCCTGGAGCGCCTCCGCGACCTTCTGGCGATCAGTGCCGGCGGTGCGCTCGACCACCCACGCACGCTCCGGGGTCCACAACCCCTCCTCCTGCATCCACCGGTCCTGGGACCGCTCCCCCGCAGCACACATCGCGAAGTAGCGGGCGCACGAGACGCTCCACGAGCCGCCCCACTGCACCCAGGCCGCCGGCCCCGAACCCATCCCCTTGCCGAGATCCCCGCTCAGGCAGATCTCCACGACCGGGATGCCGCAGGCGAAGGCCAGGACCGCATGCCCCGCCTCGTGTACCGCGAGCGAGCGGCGCAAGTCCGCGTCACGCAGGTCCGCGATGCCGTAGTACGTGCCCCCGGGGCCCACGTCGGGCTCGGGGTGACGGGTGTAGAAGCGATCAGAGTTCAGATGCCAGGTCACCGCACACCCCCGCGAAGGGGAGTCGTGCCCGGGCGCCCAGTGCGGCGGCCGTTGGTCGTCGTGATCTCGGGGATCGGGCCCCACGCGATGTGCCAGCCACCGCCGGACCTCTTGGCCTCATACATCGCCTCATCCGCCCGCCGCAGAGCCGCGGCCAGGTCCGGCCGCAGCTGATCGGTGACGGGAAACGCGCCGATAGAGGCACCCACGTGGATCTGCCGGTCACGGAAGTCCACCGGGGCGCGCAGCACCTCGTGCAGCTCACGCAGGTGGGAGGGCATGCGGTTCACGCTCTCGGGGTGGGCGGTCGCGGCGAACTCATCGCCCCCGAGCCGCCCCGCGCTGCCGCCCAGATCCGCGGCCCACCGCCGCAGCCGCCAGCCGACCGCCGCGAGCACTGCGTCCCCGGCCGCGTGGCCATACGTGTCGTTGACGGCCTTGAAGCCGTCCAGGTCCACTAGGACCACCACGCGGCCCAGACCGCGCAGCTCCTGCCGCGCCCGGACCTGGAACTCCTCCCGCACGGGCAGACCGGTCAGCGGATCCAGACGCGCCCGCGCCAACCGCCGGCGCAGCAGAAGAGTGTGCACCGACCAGGCCGCCGCCAGCGGAGCAACAGCCGCAGACACAGTGATCAAGTCGAAGGCTGCCATCACGCTGCCTCCGCCTCGTCGGCGATCGGGCAGTTGGCCAGGGACCGGCGCATCGCCAGAACCCGGCGGTACGCCCGGCGCAGACGCTGGACGTCCACGCCCGTCGGCGGCCGATCAAGCAGAGCGATCTGCACGTCCAGCAGATCAACCTCCGCCATGATCAACGGCATCTCACACTCGATTGCGTCCAGTTCGGCCGCGGTCGGCTCCAGATCGGCATCCGGTAAGACCGATCCCGCCCACGGGGCGGGATCAGGGATGATGTGATTCACGGGGTCGTGCTCCCTCCAGAAGGAACGGCCCTTGGCGGTCCCGGTGTGTCCGCACCGGGACCGCGCCATTGGTGAAACCGGGTAACTCCGGCTCCCCTCAACCCCACCCGTACAGCGCGGAAGACGCCGGACGGGCGGAGGAGGCAACCGGCCGCAACATGGGAAGCGCTGCGGAAAGGCTGACGTCGTCGCACGTGCGCGGTCTTGCAGCCGCGCGGCCGTCACTTATGAGGGAGACGGCTCAGAAACCCGCACACTGTTGAGTTCTCAAAGAACAGACGCTTCCTTCGGACCCGTTTCACGGGGCCCTCCGGGCGGCCGGTCACACTTTTAGGCAGGTCAAACAGGGTCTGGAGGCCCCCAAGCTATCCGGAGGCCGCCCTAGAACCAGCTTGCACTAGTGCGCACTAGTGCGCAACCCTTGTGTGGCAGCGCGTTGCGCAGCGCGCCAGTGGATACGCTCGTAGGCATGAGCGTTGCGGCGAGCGATCCCAGACCAAAGCCCGTGAAGGTGGCAGACGCGATACGGGCCCGCGTCAGGGACGGCAAGTATCCGGACGGCAAGCTGCCGACCACGCGGGAGCTTGCCAAGGAGTTCGGGTATGCCGGCCAGACCATCCGCGACGGCTTGGGCATCCTCATCGGCGAAGGACTGATCTTCTCTGCCGGGAACCGCGGGTACTTCATCGCGGCAGAAGGTAAGGCGTCGACGGCTCGTAAGCCGGACGTGGGAGAAGAGCTCATGGAACTGCGCCTCCAGATTCAGGCATTGACTGAACGAGTGGCGGCCCTCGAAGAGAACGGCACATCAGGCGGTGCGTGATCTGGAACAACCATGCAAGGAAGAACCGCTGTGCAATAAGTGACAGCAGGGGGGCGGCGACACGGACAGGGGACATTGCGGCTGTCACCACACTGTCCTCTTGCGTGTCCCCTAGGCCGACAGACCAGACTCGCACCAGCACTCGGAGGAGGGCGCATGGGTGACGAACGACCTGCATGGGCACGGCGTATCGCGGCCGAACGGACGGCTCGCAACTGGTCTCAGCTCGATGCGGTGAAGGCTCTGAGGGCCCATGCCCCCACCGAGCTACCAGCCGACGACAGCATGGTTCGCCAGTGGAAGCGCTGGGAGTCCGGGGCGAAGCCTGGCGATTTCTACCAACCGCTCATCGCGGCGACCTTCGGCACCGTGACACACGCGATATTCCCCGCCCCCTCCCGACGCGACGGCGACAAGGAAATCCTTACTGCGAGCGGTATGGAAACTCTCGAAATCGTCAGCAGGCTCAACAAGTCCGACGTAGACAACGCCACCCTTGAGGCGCTCCGCATCACGACGGACCGACTGTGCTCGGAATACCCGTACATGCCGAGCGGTCAGCTTCTCCTTGAGGGCCGACAGTGGTTAAGGCGTGTTGTCGAACTGCACTCGAAGAGCCTCACTCTCGCCCAGCACCGTGAAGTGCTGGCCCTCTCAGGCTGGTTGGCCCTCCTCGTTGGGTGCGTGGAGTACGACACCGGCGACCGACATGCGGCGGAATCCACCCGCCGGGCCGCCCTGTCCCTAGCCAATGAGGCAGACCACTCCGAGGTGGCGGGGTGGGGCCACGAAATGCGCGCATGGTTCTCGCTCACCACAGGTGACTACCGCGGTGTCATTGCGGCTGCGCAAGCAGGGGCCGAGGTAGCGCCGAACCACAGCGTCGCCGTCCAGCTCGCCGCGCAAGAGGCCAAGGCATGGGCACGCCTCGGAGACCGACGGCAGGTCGAGGTGGCTCTCGACCGCGGTCGGCGGCTTCTTGAAGGGATGCCGCATCCGGACAATGTCGACCACCACTTCGTAGTCGACCCCGCGAAGTTCGACTTTTACGCGATGGACTGCTACCGCCTCGTCGGCGAAGACAAGCTCGCCCACACCTTGGCAAACGAGGTGCTGCGCGCCGGCACCGACTTCGACGGCACGGAACGCAAGCCCATGCGGAACGCCGAGGCTCGCGTCACGCTCGGGGTAACTGCAGCACGCGCGGGAGACCTTGAACAGGCCCTGGCCCATGGGGAACGCGCCCTCCAAGGAGAACGGCAATCCGTCCCGTCTCTCATCATGACGAGCCGGGAGCTCGCAGCAGTCGTGCGAGAACGCTACAGCTCAGAGCCGACTGCGCAAGACTATCTTTCCCACTTGCGTGACCTAGGTCGAGCAAAGCCCGGCTTCCTACCTTCCTAGCAGCTTCCTAACGAGCCAGTAGCAGACCTTCTGGGCAGCACCCATCTGTCAGGCAGCAAGGGAGCTGACCCCGCTACCCCTGAAGCCAGGGCAGCGGGGGGCAAAGAGTTCTGAGCCCCTGGTGCGATCCCCTGCAGAAACATGAAATCCCGGGGGGCAATTCCCCTAGATCGCAGCACCTATTATGCAGACCGGGCCGCGCAGAGAAAAACTATCCACCTAAGAGGCTAGGAGAAGAGCGAGATAACCCCGCTCGGCAGCTCTTCCGCATCCCCATCGACAGGAATTTTCGCCGCCTCTTCATGAATCGGGGTTCTCGAAACTACAGCCCTAAATAGATTCACTGGAACTCTCGACTCTCGAACCAAATCGGTCTCCCCAATACCCACCTGACCGAGAATCTCCACGGCCTTCGGAAAAAGCGAGGGCTGTTCCACGGCGGGCATTACTCCCGGCTCTCGCCGCCTCCACCCCTTGGCAGACATATAAGTAACGGCGTTCCTGTATGTCACGTCACTCATAATTCCTAGAGAGCGACTGCGATACAGAAGGGCCTGCATACTAACGCCCCACTCTTCCTTCAGCATCGCCAAGACTCTATAGTCCGCTTTACTGGGGAGAGCATCGCGGAGAGCATCTGCTGGCATCAACAGTTCGGCAGCAAACCGATGCGCCTGATCCTCAACTATTTTCCCACCTGGTTCAGCATCGACATGCATAACAAGGTGCCCAAGCTCGTGAGCAACATCGAATCGCTGCCGATAATAATCGAACTTAGCCGGATTGAGGACAATTGCAGGCCGATTCTGCCCTTCAAAGGAATACGCGTCCACGGAGGCAGTCTGTGGTGGGCTGAAAACGACAACAATGCCATTATTCTCAGCCAGTCTCACTAGATGCCCGAGAGGCCCTTCCCCTACGCCCCAACTCTCACGCAGCATCCGAGCCGCCTGCTCTGGAAGGTCGCTGTCATCGCCATCGATGTCGACGCTGAGGCGCGGCACTGCCGGGTCCGGAAATTCGACATACCGTTCGAGCGCTGCACTGACGTCACCAGCGACAACACCATAGGCCGTCGCTTGGTCACGTACCAGCTGCGAAGTTGTCCGAAGAGAACGGAAATGAGGCAACGCATCCGTAGAAGCAGCCCCCTGCGATCCCGGTAGAAAAAACCCGGGATCAACCCCAAGCGTCAGACACAATTGCGCCACGGTGGACGGCGCCGGACGCTTGGAGTTGTTCTCGTAGGCGGCTACAGCCGTTGCACTCTTATCGATTCTCGCAGCCAATGCGTTCTTGCGCATACCTGCCAGCTGACGAGCGAGCGTAAGCCGCTTTCCATCGAATAGGCGAGAGGCGTCACCGACCTGTACTTCGGTACGGCGAGTAGTTTGCATTTCCATCCACCCGTTTCATCATTCACTGCCCTCCTGAGACTTGCGCCGAAGGCGCACAGTCGCATCGGGCACACCATCCAGCCCGGGCCTCGGAGCCGGGAAGGCGGGAGGCAGGGTGCGACCCTGGCCCTCGACACGCGAGGCAAGGAGATCATGCTTCCAGTACCAGGCCGGCCCACCCCCCTTATTCAAACGAGACCGCCCCAGCAAGAGTTCTTGCACGTTGAGGTCTTTCTGAACACTGTGACCCAAGACCAAGGTCGTGAGGACATCGCTGTCCTCTTCTTCAGCAAGCAGCGCCTCTGCCACCCTGAGGAACTGCAGGTCATCCTCATCCGTGGGGAACATCAGCTGGTCCGGGACCGCCTGAGAGGCCGCGCGCTGCTTGGTGGGGCGCTTCTGCCCCCAGAGGATCGCATCGCTCTCACCGAACGTAAAAGATGACTGCAGCCATCGCCATGCACCACAGCGCCAACCGGGCGAACCATTCCAGTTCGCCCTAGCGACTACTCCGGGTGCAATTTTGGGCATGGATTCAAACTCGCCCGGAAGAAGACCTGCAGCCACCACATCGAGCCCCGAATTGGCCTCGTCGGGCGACGCTACGGAATAGCGCCCACAAGAGAAGACCCGGTCCTGCCTGTCACACAGGAACCCATGGGCGGTATAACCGACCCAACCTTGATCGTGGCCGGACTCAGGGTCATAGTCACGCATGGTCCGCTTGTAGGCAGACACCCCGGCCCAGCTGATCGCCGCCAACACGCCCGACACACCAAGGTCGTCAAGCGCATCCTGCTGCTCGCTCATGGCAGAACAGTACCTCATGCCAGTAACTCGTGCACAAAACTGAACCAGGGGACCTCCGTTGCGCGCCTAAATGAACCGAACATTTGTACGCAGCAGTCAGGGTAGCCCCTCCGGAGCCGCCCCGCCCCGGAGGGGCTACCGCATCGCGACAGCACGCCAGGCGTCGCGAGAAGCCACCCCATGACCACCGGTCCACCCCGAGGTTCGAGATGGCAACAAGGGGCCAGAGACCCTGCCTCCGCAACCACCCGCGCTGCTGCAGCGCGGTGAATACACGGCGAAAACGTCTCGCGGCGGCTCCTGTGTCACGGAAACGCCCAGGTCAGCCACCCCATGACGCTTTAAGCGTCAAGCGCCTTCTAAGCGCTTGGCCGCAGGTTCGAGTCCTGCCGGGGGCGCTTGATCGGCACCGCACGCCCCTCCCTTTGGGAGGGGCGTTTTTGCTGGTCAGGGCCGTTTGGCGGGGGCGCCGGGGCAGGGCCGCCGCCCGTCCCGGCACCGGACTGTCCGTCAAAGCCGGGAAAGACCGGGAGGATCCTGGTCAGCCCACTGGCCTTCAGCGCCCGGGCGACGGCGGGACACGGTGCGACGAGGCAGAGGTCGCCGCCGGAGTGCCGGGCGGAGCGGGCGGCGGCGACGAGCAGCCCGAGGCCCAGGGCATCGCAGGAGGTGACGCCGGACAGGTCGAGGGTCAGTCGGCTTCCGGGGCTGTGGGATACGCGCAGGAGGCGCTCGCGCAGTCTCGGGACCCCGGAGAGGTCCAGCCTTCCGCGGACCGTGAGCACGCGGTCTCGTGGGCCGCCGGAGGGCGGGGAGTGACAATGCGATGCGGACACTCGCCCACCCGCCCGTCGGGGAGCTTCCGCAGGGGCGGGGACGGTCGTGCGCTCTACGGGCACCACGTGCCTCCTCGGAGCGGATCACATCTCGATGCTGCCGAGGGCTGGGGCCTCACCGCGCAGCCTAGTCCTGCCCGTACGCCACGAACAGGGCTGAACGGAAAGGCCCTTTGAGACGGGTCGGGCGGCGGGGCGGCCCCCGGCGGCCGGAGTCGCGGCGGAACAACCCGTACAGCCGTCAGCGCCGGCCCTGTACAGCGGGTACTGGTGAACCATGACCGGCACCTTCACCACCCGCATCGCCGACGTTACGACCGGCTCCGCCGAAACCATGCACGACCTGACGAACGCATGCTCCGCGTTTCTCCGGGAAGTCGCTCACGGGAGGGACGGGCTGCTGAACGTCTTCACCTCGCACGCGACGTCAGGCCTGGCCGTCATCGAGACCGGGGCCGGCAGCGACAACGACCTGCTGGCGGCCCTCCGCGGCATTCTTCCCGCGGACGACCGCCGGCGAGAGCTGCACGGCGGTCCGGGCCCCGGCCACGATCACATGCTCCCCGCTCTGGTCCCGCCCCATGCCACGCTGCCCGTGATCGGCGGCGAGCTGGAGCTGGGGACCTCGCAGTCCGTCGTTCTGGTGACCGCCGACCGGGGCGGCGCCGCGGGCCGGGTCCGGCTGTCCTTCCTCAGCTGACCCCGAGCCGTCGCCCCGGCGTTCAGGTCTGCCGGGTGCTGCCGGTGTCGATGAGGATCTGTCCGGCCTGGGTGACGTTGTCGGCCCGCACGGCCCTGGCCATCGCGCCACGTGCCGCCTCGGGCGTGGCGTCGGGCGGGACCACCAGCAGGGCGAAGTGATCGTTCTCGCCCCGGGTGACGAGGACCGTGTCGTCACCGACCGGGAAGGAGTCGATGCGCACGACCCGGCCGTCAATGGTCAGCCGCGTCGGGAGCTCCTGCCAGGCACTCGCGTCCAGGCCGACGCGCGTGACGGGGCCGAGGTGCTCGGTCAGGGCGGTGATCAGGGCGGGAAGCTCGGCACCGATGTCGCGGGAGCGCGGCCACCACGCGCCGTCCAGGACTCCCCCGCGCTCTTGGGTCGTCTCCAGCCGCAGGAGCGCCGTCCCGGGTTTCAGGGCTCGGTGAATCACGTCCGGCAGAAGCCCGGGAAGGCGTGGGGTGTCGGAATCGGCCATGGTGTGCTCGCCCGCCTCCGGGAGTTACGCGCGTTCGCTCGCCGTCCGGAACTGCGCCGGCAGCACCCGGTGAAGCGCTCGCAGTAACCCCACCGTACTCCGCAGGCCGGCGGCGGGCTCGCCCACAGGACCGTCGCACACCCGTGCTCCCGGAAGATTGCCTGGCCGGGCAAGGTCTCCGGGCCGCCTGCCGGAGTAGGGTGGGGAGACCGGGAGCACTTCGTACCCCCGCCTCCATGCGGGTGTCGTTCCCGGCGAGTCACCACGCCGGGCAGTCGACGATGTGCCCGGGGGCAGGTTCACATCATGGCCGTCACCGTCGATCATCCGACCACCGATGAGCATGCCCCTCCACCGCCCGCTCGCCTGTTCCTGACGCCGGGGACGGCGCCGGGACTTCTGGACGGCGCCTGGTGGCCCCGCTCGCGCGATCTCTCCCGCGAGCTCCCCGCACTGGCGGAGCGGCTGGACCACTCCTGGGGACGGGTCACCCGCGTCACGGTGAATCCGGCCTTCTGGCCGGTGATCCCCCGCAAGGTTCCCGTCACCGGACACACGGTGCACGTGGGGTGGTTCGCCAATGAGCAGGACCCGCACAAGCTCCTCCTCTTCTCCTGCACGGCGGACCGCCTGGACCTGCTGGTCATCCCGCCGGAGACCGACCCGGCCGCAGCCACCCGGCTGATGTACGCCGCGACCACCCCCGGAAGCCTCCTCACCGCGAGCAGGCTGATGGAGGACGAGCGAACAGCCGACGACGCGGCGGAGTCACGGAACCGCGAAGAGGAGTGGGAGAGCGACGGTGGGACCGCGCCGCCGGCCGGGAACCCGACCGGTCCTTCCCGCTCCGCCCAAGGGATGTGAGGACCGTGGAGATCGCTGTCACCCTGGCCGTGATCCTCGGCCTGATCGCTGGGGGATCCTTCCTGATCCACCGGCTCAATGCGCAGCACGACGAAAGGATCGCCGGCTTCCACTACAGCGGTGTCCTGCCGTGGCGCGACAGCAGGAGCCGGAACCGCCCACGGTCACCCATCGACCCCGCCGGACCTCTCCTCGCCCGCAGCCGCCGTGAGCAACCGCACGGGGAGCGCAGGCGACGCCGGCTCTTCTCCGGCCGGGGGCGGTGACCATGTCGTCCGCACGCGCCACATCCACCCCCGCGCCGCCGGAGCCGGTTCCGCCGGCGGGGCGCGCCGACGTTCGCATCGTCACCGCGTCCCCCGAGACCGCCCGCCGCGTCGCGGAAGTCCTCCGGCACTGCTTCGATTCCACCGAGCAACGCAGCTACCCGGCCGGCCGCGAAGGCGGCACCCGGCTCCACCTCACCGTCGACACCACGCATCCCTCCGGGCCCGCGCGATCCTGGCTGGCGACCAGCCGGGCTCCGGCGGTCGACCGCACACAGCACGACGAGACCTGAACGGCCCGCGCGCCCTGTACGGGGCCCGGATGCCGAGGGGCGAAGCTCGCAGGAGGCCCTTACCGTTGGCCCATGAGCGTCTTCATCAAGCTGGTGGAGAACCGTCCGCCGAAGGAATACGCGAACGACCGTACGGCGGACATCTCCTACGACGACACCGTCGAAGGTGACTCCGAGACCACTTACCAATACGACGTGCTTCCCGGCGGCACCCTGAGAATCCTGCGGGTCACCAGGGGAGAGGAAGCCGTCGTCCATGCGGTCTACGCCCCGGGCCTGTGGTTCCGCGTCGAGGGGCTCTGCCGCGGTACTACGGAATAGCGGCCCGCACAGGACCCGAACAGGCCCCCAACAGGCCCCGAACAGGAACGTCACCCCCTCGCCCGCCGGCACCCGGCCGGATCACGACGACAGCCGCACGGGAATCTGCCGGACGAGCCGAGCGCGGCGACTCACCCGGCCCGGGCGCCGCTCAAGGCTGTTCAGCCCTCGTCGTCGGCCCGGGCTCTGCCGACTCCGGTATCCGGCGGTGCGGACGAGGAGTTCGCCCGGCCGGGCTCCGGCAGGGCGACAGCCCCGGCCCCCGGGCCCGCCGCTTCATCGGGTGCTCGGCCGCAGATTCGGGCCCTGTCCGGGGCGCTCTCTCCACACTGCACGCCCCTCCCGCCGGGAGGGGCTTTTTACTTCCCTCCCGCCCCGGCCCCCGGCGGGTCCCCCGTGGGTCCTGTTTCCGGACCCACTGGCGGAAAGCGTTCCTTGACGCGGGATTCGCGTCGGTAAATCGTGTGATCGCTGCGCTCGCGGGCGGGGAGCGGCGCAGGTCAGCGGGGCCTCCCCGCCTCTTCCCCGGCTCTTTCCCCGATCTTCCCGAACTTCCCGAACTTCCCGATCCCACCGCTTCACGGCCGCCCGGCCGCACCACTTGGAGGACACGCCTTGTCCGGCGAGCAGCATCTGTTAAAGGTCTACAGCGACCGTTCCTACGTGCACACCACCACCGTGCGGCACCAGGGCACCACGGTCGCCCTGGCCATGGACGACCGGCGGCGGCTCGTCTACTCGGTTCTCGATCTGGCGCAGCACGACGAGGCCAGGGGTGAGCTCGACGCGGCCTACTGGTCGGAGAACCCCCTGCCGCTGCCCTTCCCGTCGGAGATCACGGACGTGGGCTTCGCGGCCGTGGGCGCCACCGCGCTGCCCGCGGTCAAGCGCGGCGGCCGGGTGGAGGCCGCGGCCGGCGAGCGGCTGGGCGCGGACGAGACGGACCCGTTCCTGTCCACGACGGCCAGGCTCACCGCGCTCGCCCCCTTCCACGCGCTGTCCGACGGCACCCACATCGTGGTGCTGCGCCAGTCCGTGGGCGCCGGTCACCCCGACGCGGTCCACAAGCTGGCCGGCGGGGCGTCGTCCGGGGACCCGGACCGGGCGGACTACGTGAAGGACCGCGACGGCGCGAAGGTCCCGCTCGTCGCGGACACCCTGCTGTGCGACCGGTTCCTGCTGGTCGGCGGTGAGCTGAAGCCCGTACTGGAGGCCCGCTACCGGCGCAGCCGGCACAAGGACCGGCCGGATTCGGCCAAGGACAGCCTGGGCACGACGGACATGGAGGGGCGCCCCTTCCGCGAGCCGACCCAGGAGCTGTCGTTCGTACGGAACCTCTCCGGCGGGCGCTTCGCCGCGCTGCTGGTCCCCACCGCCGTGCACGGGCAGCAGCGCTGGCAGGTCTTCGCGCACAACGACGCCACCGGCCGTATCGACTCCTTCAACGTCGAGCAGGGCCGCGACGGGCTGTTCAACCTCCAGGGCACCCGGGCCTGGACGAGTCCCGACCCGGCCCACCGCGACGCCGTCTACGAACGCTCCCCCGGCACCTGCCCGTTCACCGGGCAGCCGCTGATACCCGTGATCAGCACGGAGGGGCACGCGGAGACCGCGCTGGCCTTCGGAGAGGGCGATGCGCACGTGCGCGTCGCCGAGGGGCCGGAGCTCGCAGGCCGCGACTTCACCGTCGAGTTCTGGGCGCGGCGCACGGCGCACGGCCGGCAGGAGTTCCTGGTCGGCCACGGGGACGAGTCGGGCACCCCGCTCAAGTCCCTGCACATCGGCTTCCGTCAGGACGACCGCTTCACCTTCGCGTTCTACGCCGACGACCTCAACGCCGACGGTCCGGTCACGGACACCTCCTGGCACCACTGGGCCTGCGTCTACGACCACACGGCCCGCCGGCAGGCCGTCTACCGCGACGGCGAGGAGGCCGGCAGCCGCACCACCGACAGCGACTACACGGGCACCGGCGCCCTCTTCCTGGGCCGCGCCCTCGCCCAGGGCGCCCGCGCCGAGCTGGACGAGGTGCGGATCTGGGACCGCGCCCGCACGCCCGACGAGCTCAAGCGCGACAAGGGTCTCCGCCTCATCGGCAACGACCCCGGTCTCGTCGCGTACTACCGCTTCGACGAGGGATCCGGCACCCGCCTGTACGACCAGACCGACCACGCCCGCCACGGCGAGCTCCTCGGCGGCCCGGAGTGGGTCACCTCCGAGGCGCCCGTCGGCGACCACCCGGGCGTCCGGCGCGACAGCTTCGCCGTGCCCGGCCGCGCGGTCGTCTCCGGCCTGTCCGCCGTCCTCTACCACCAGCAGGAGGACACGGCCGTCGGCTACGGGCAGGAGCCCAAGCCGGCCAAGCGCCAGGCTCGCGTGCTCCTGTCGTACGCCACCTCCGGGCCCGACCCGAAGACCGGTACGGCGACCGAGGAGGCGTACGCCGCCACCGTCGACTTCGGCGTCGGCCGGGACGGGCGGCTCGCCCAAGTGCCGGACGAGCTGGCGCTGCCGGTGCTGGCCGCGCCGGAGGCGAGCGGGGACGTCGAGGCGATCAGCCGGCTGGACGCGCAGGTGCGGGAGCTGGACCGGGAGGCCGCGGGCAAGGAGACGGAGATCGCGCGGCTGGCGCAGCAGACCGCGGACGCGCAGCAGGCGCGTGAGGAGCGCGACGCGCTCAAGAGCCGGCTGGACGCCAACCTGCTCGCCTGGTTCTGGCGCGTGCGGTTCAAGCAGCAGCGCGACGGCCAGGACCTCTACCTCGCGGTGTCGGGCCGGCTCAAGAACGACGCCCCGCTGATCAGGACCACCGACAAGAACGACGCGACCGCCGTGTGGCACTTCGTCGAGTACGGCGACACCCACGAGGGCCATCCGCTCTACTTCATGATGAACGAGGCCGGCGCCCTCGACGTGCACGTCCTCGACGAGCGGCGGGACAACGGCGCCGGGCTGGTCCTGTGGCGGCGCAACATCAGCGGCTGGAACAGCCACTTCACCGTCCGCGACCTCGGCGACGGCCACTCGGCCATCGTCAACCGCTACAGCGGCAAGGCGATCAGCGCCATCGACCGCATCGACCGCGACCGGGTGGTCCAGTACGACTACGGCACGGTCACCTCCAGCGGCGAGGCGGCGGTCGTCATGGAGCGGCTCCGGCCCCGCGGGTACGACTCCGAGGCCCAGAGCCAGCACGACCGCCTCGCGCTCGCCGAGGCCCGGCTGCGCGAGGCCGACGCCGGCCAGGAGAAGATCGGCCGGCTCCAGCGCGAGCTCGCCGTCGTCCAGGCCGAGCTGACCGCCAAGCGCGAGGAGCTCGCCCGCCTCACCGGCGGCCTCAAGGGCGCGGACGACATCGCGCTGCCGATGCCGCAGCTCTGCGTCGACCGGACCGGCCTCAGCTGCTCCGGCGCCCTGCTGGAGTTCGCCCGCGGCGCCGACCGCCCGTACCTGCTGGACAGCGCCACCGGCAGCGTCGTGCTGTACTTCCGGGGCGCCGACGGGCAGTTCTTCGCCACCTACTACGACACCCTCGTCTCCCGCGCCACCCGGCAGCTCGCGGGCCCCGACGGCACGGCGCTGACGTTCGCCGCCCGCGACGCGGGCACCGACCTCGCCGGCCTCAGCATCCGGATCATGGACGTCGGCGACGCCGGCACGTGCGAGATGACCGTCGAGCGCGGCGAGGAGTACGAGATCTGGCGCCGGCTGCCGCGCCGGGCCGCCGACTTCGCCGCCGCCGTCAACGGTGCGGCGGGCCGGGCGTACGACTACGCGCAGCAGGCCGGGAGCAACCGGCCCGGTGTGCCGCTGTCGGCCGGTTCCCGGCTCCTGGTCGTCGACCCCGGCCGGGCGCAGGAGGTGCCGCTCGGCGCCGTGCCCGACCTCGTCACCGGTCACGGCCCCCGCTGGCGCGCGGACAAGCCCGGCCGGGCGTACGCCTTCGACGGCCGGCAGAACGTCCTGGCCATGGACGCGCAGCTGGACCGCGCCGCCGCGACGGGCGACCTGACCCTGGAGGCGTGGGTCAACCCCGAGCGCGTGCCCGGCGCCGCCCGCGTCGTGCACGCCGGCACCGGCGACCACCCGTTCGCCCTCGGCCTGCTCGCCCCGCCCGCGCCGCCCGCGACCCCCGCCCTGTCCTTCGACGGCAAGAGCGGCCTCGCCGTCACGGACGCCCAGGTGCCGCTGTCCGGGAGCGACTTCACGGTCGAGTTCTGGGCGCGGCGGCCCGCGGCCCCTGACGGCCGCCAGCAGATCGTGGCCGGGCACGGCACGTCCCACGCCGCCGACAACTCCTCCCTGCACATCGGTTTCCGCGCGGACGGAGCCTTCACCTTCGCCTTCTACGGGGACGACCTCGACACGAAGGAGCAGTACACCGACACCGCCTGGCACCACTGGGCCTGCGTCTACACCACGGCCTCCCGCGAGCAGGTGATCTACCGGGACGGTGCGGAAGTGGCCCGGCGCACGGCGACGCGCGGCTACTGGGGGACCGGGCCCTTCAGCTTCGGCAGTTCCCACTCCGGATGGATCCCGGACTATGCCCGGGTCGAGATGGACGAGGTCCGGCTGTGGGGCACCGCCCGCACCGGGTCCGAGATCCGTGAGCGGATGGAGAAGCGGCTCACGGGCGACGAGACGGGCCTCCAGGGCTACTGGCCCTGTGCCGGAACGGCCACCGGGGCCGATGGGAAGCCGGTCGTCACCGACCGCTCGCCGCAGCACCGCACCGTCTCCCTCAAGGGCACGGTCACCACCGCCACCGCCCCCGAGGTGCTCACCGCCGGCGAGGCCCCCGGCTACCGCATCGTCGCCGCCGTGGGCGACCGCCTCACCGCCACCCGCGCCGCCTTCCCCCTGCGCGAGTGGACCCACCTGGCCGCCGCCTACGAGCAGTCGTGGGCGGTCGGGCTCGCCGACGGGGCGTACCTGGAGGTGCCCGACAACGATGCGCTCGACGTCACCGGCGACCTCACCGTCGAGGTGTTCTGCCGCGTCGACGCCCTCGGCACCCCGCAGGGCCTGCTCTCCAAGGGGCGTGCCGCCGACGGAGCGGGCGGCAGCGTCCCGTACCGGCTGCTCGTCCTGCCCGACGGGCGGCTGGAGTTCGGCTTCGAGGAGCCGGACGGGAAGCTGGTGCGGTTCGCCTCCACCGAGGCCCTCACCGCGGGAACGTTCCACCGGATCGCCGTCGTCCGCAAGGGCGGCCGGTCGATGCAGGAGCGCAAGGGCTCCAAGGAGATCACCGCGGCGGGCGCCGACGGCAAGCCCGTCAAGCAGACCGTGGAGCTCGTGGAGTCCGTCGACCTCCAGGAGTGGCAGGACGTCCGCTTCTTCGTCGACGGCCGCGAGGCCGGCACCGCCCGCTACGAGGGGCCCGGCCCCAAGGGCAACACCGGCACGCTCGACATCGGCCGCGCCCGGGACGGCCTGGAGACGCGCTCCTTCACCGGTGTCGTCTCCGAGGTGCGGCTGTGGGGCGTGGCCCGCGACGCGGCGCAGCTCGGCACGCCCGTCTCGGCGCGCGACCGCGGGCTGACGGCACACTGGCGTTTCGAGGAGAACGCGGGCAACACCGCGGCCGACAGCACCGGTTCGCACCCCGCACGGCTGCGCGGGGCCCGCTGGACGGCCAACCCCGACCCGCGCGGCAGCGTCTTCCGCCTCTACCGCAACGGCGTCTCGGTGGCCTGCGACCCGCTGGAGCCCGCCGCCGTCGCGGAGGCGGACTTCGCGGACTACGGGGACGCCCAGCTCTCCCTCGGCGCCCGGCTCAAGGACGGCAAGGCCGGGCAGCCCTTCCACGGCGTCCTGGAAGAGGTGCGGATCTGGCGGACCGCCCGCACCCAGGAACAGGTCCTGGACAACCTCTTCACCCGCCTCCGGGGCGAGAAGGAGGACCTGATCGCCTACTGGTCCTTCGACCGGGCCTCCACCGACGAGACGGCCGACCTCGTACGCGACGAGGGCCTGCGCGGGAACCACCTGGCGCTGCGCGCCGCCCCTGCCCGCCCCGCCGCCGTCCTGTCCACGGCCCCCGTCTCCAGCGACACCGCCCAGGTCCGCTCCGCGCTCGCCGCGATGCGCACGCCGTTCCACGAGACGGTCTCGGGCGCGCCGGCCGTCGCCGAGTACGCGGACATGCAGTACACCGTCAAGGGCGAGGCGTCCGGCGTCCTCAAGCGGGCGTACGGCTACCTGCGCGACGGCCGCTGGCACCTGGTCACCGGCTACAAGGTCGGCGACCTGGTCAGCGAGTGGGTGAGCCAGGTGCAGTTCGACCCGCAGCTGGTCGGCTACGTCGAGGGCGCCCCGCCGGTGCCCTCGGAGAACCTCACGCCCAACACGGTCGACCCCGACCGCGCGACCTACGACGGCGTCGCCTCGGTGGAGTTCACCGAGGCCGAGCAGGTCGTCCACTCGCTGTCGTCGGCCAAGGAGCGCAGCGTCGACGCCGCGTTCGGCTTCGCCCTCTCCAACGAGGTCGACGTCGACATGTGGATGATCGCCGCACCGCTGGGCTTCGGCGTGGCCAAGTCCGTGGCGAAGGCCAAGGTGTCGGTGGGCGTGCGCGGCAGCCTGGAGTTCTCCAACAGCTGGGCCGACGAGACGGCCGTCTCCCAGGGCGAGAACACCGCCCGCGCCATGAAGGTCGAGCTGTCGGGCAGCTGGGAGGACCCGCTCAAGCCCCTCAACCCCTCCCTGGGCCGCCGCTACGTCCCCGTCAACACCGGCTTCGCCCTGGTCCAGTCCCAGACCGCGGACGTCTTCGCGCTGCGGCTCGCGCACAGCGGCACCCTGGTCGCCTACCGCATCCAGCCCAACCCGGACATCCCCAAGGACTGGAACGTCGTCCCGTTCCCCCTCAACCCCCGCTACACCAAGCAGGGCACGCTCGACGGAACGATCGGCTACGACGAGCGCGGCAAGGTCCTCGACCCCGACTACGCGGGCGGCCGCGACCACGGCGAGTACAGCTACTACAAGCCGCGCGAGGCGTACGCGATCAAGCGGCGCATCCAGCGCGAGCAGCAGCGGCTGCACGGCTACTACGAGTCGGTCTCCACCGACACCCGCGCCCCGGACCCCACCGCCGAGCGCGCCGGACGGGTGCTGGGCGGCGCGATCGGCGGCGACACCTCGCCCGGCAAGGGGCGGGAGACCGCGGGCAGCTCCACCGGTGCGGGCTTCTCGCGCCGCGACCTGGTCAACACCTATGTCTGGACGGCGGACGGCGGCTTCTTCGCCGAGACGACGGAGACGGCCGACGCCGTCAGCGAGACGACCTCCGGCTCGTACTCGATGTCCGGCTCCGTGGGCGCCTCGGTGGGCACGTCCTTCGATGTGATGGGCATCGGGGTCAACGCGCAGCTCGACGCGTCGGTCGGCGGCGGCATGTCCGTCACCCGGGCGCGGGGCAAGGAGGCGACGCGCTCCTTCGGGCTGAGCGTCGCCTGCTCGCCGTCGGGCAACCTCCAGCAGTACGACGGCGACCGCAAGCCGGTCTTCGACGCCGACGGCAAGCCCGTCAACGCGCCCGGCAAGGTCGACGCGTACCGGTTCCTCAGCTTCTACCTCGGCGAGGACACCGAGCACTTCGACACGTTCTTCCACAAGGTCGTCGACCCGGCCTGGCTGGAGAACGGCGCCGACCCGAACGCGGCAGCGCTGCGGCAGGCCCGCCAGTCGGACCGCAAGCCGCCGTGCTGGCGCGTGATGCACCGCGTCACGTTCGTCAGCCGGCTGCTGCCGCCCGTCCCGGCCGGCGGCGCCGCCCCGCTGGAGCGGACGATGCGCCGGCTCGACGTGGAGAGCAACTACGAGCTCGTCCGGCGCCTCGACCCGTACGTCAAGGGCGCGGCCACCGGACGGGCCGAGCTCGCCGGGGCCGTGCGCAGCGCCCTCGCGGCGCACCTGCCGGAGCTGAGCCCGCACGCGGAGGAGGTGATCGGCTTCCTCGCGCAGTACTACGGCGTCGAGAGCTGATGCCGCAGGTGGCCGCGCCTCAGCGCAGGATTCCCTCCAGGAACTCGCTGCTGAGGCGCGCCACCGCCCTGACGTCCAGCTGGTAGAGGACGTAGCGGCCCCGGCGGCGGGCGGTGATCAGCCCGGCCTTCTTCAGCACCGACAGGTGCCGGGAGACCTCCGGCGCGCTGATGCCCAGGACGCCGGCCAGCTCCCCCGTCGTGTGCGCGGTGCGGGCCGTGCTGCGGCACATCTGCATCCGCACGGGGTGGGCCAGCGCTTCGAGGCGCAGCTTGAGCAGGTCGACCGAGGTGGGGGCGGGCAGTTCGTGCGAGCCGACCGGGTAGTGGACGACCGGGCGCCACGCGGGCCGGTGCAGGACCATCAGGTGCGGCCAGCCGAAGTGCGAGGGCACGAACGTCAGGCCGGGCCCCACGGCGGGATCCAGCGCCGTGGTCCTGCCGTCGGCGAGCTTGTCGACCCTGATGCGGGTGCCGCCGCCCTCCAGGACCAGGGCCGGGGAGACGTCGGCCAGGGCCTCGCGCAGCCCCTTGCGGCGCAGCAGCTCCGTCTTGTGCCGGGCGTCGGCGGCCAGGCGGGGCTCGACCCGCTGCCAGATGTCGGCGAAGAAGGCGTCGTCGCAGTCCTCGAACAGCCGCCGCACCCAGGCCCGTACGGAAGCGGGGTCCTTCAGCAGGCGCTCGGTGAACTCCACCTGCCGGGGGCCGCGGGCGGCGGCCTGCTCCAGCGCCCGGGTGCGCGCGGCCCGGTCGGTGAGCGGCGAGGTGCCGCCGCCCTCGTTGTAGAGGGCGAGGCAGGAGAACTCCAGGGCGGTGGTGACGAACTGCTCGTCGTCCAGCCGGTCCAGCAGGTCCAGTTCGTCGGCCAGGGTCGCCCCCGGGCTGACGGCGCCGCCGCGCAGCCCGGCAAAGGGCATGAAGAGGTCGGAGAACGTGGTGCGCCACAGGAAGTCGGCCTCCTGCAGGCGGTCGGCGAGGTCCGGCCGGAGCGCGGCGGCCGTGGCCGTGACCCAGCCCGCCAGCCCCGGGTGGTGGCCGGGCTCGGCCAGCGCGTGCAGGGCGAGGCACAACTCGCCTAGCGGCGAGGTCTCGAAGACGATCCGTTCCCGCGGCAGCCCTGCGATGTTTATGGTCACGCTCACGACGTCATGATGCCTGCTCGTTCACGGTGCCTGCTCGTTCGAAGGCGAGCAGACGCTGTTTGCGCGGGAGGCCGCCGCCGTAGCCGGTGAGGGAGCCGTTCGCGCCCACGACGCGGTGGCAGGGGACGATGATGCCGACGGGGTTCTTGCCGTTGGCCAGTCCCACGGCCCGGGCCGCGGCCGGGCGGCCGATGCGGGCGGCCAGCAGGCCGTAGGAGACGGTTTCGCCGTAGGGGATCTCCAGGAGGGCGTTCCATACGGTGCGCTGGAAGTCGGTCCCGGCCAGGGCGAGGGGGAGGTCGAACGCGGTGCGGCTGCCGGCGAAGTACTCCTCCAGCTGTGCGCGTACGCGGGCGAACGGGTCCGGGTCGGGCTCGCCGAACGTCTCCTGGGGTGGCCGGTGGCGCTGGCCCTCCATGTAGAGGCCGGAGAGCCTGCCGCCGGTGGCCACCAGGGTCAGGGGGCCGTACGGGCTGTCCATCACGGTGTGGGTGCGGTCGGGCACGGTGTTCCTATCGGGCGGGGCGGTCAGGGTTCCTGGCGGGCGGGGCGGTCAGGCCGGAAGGCGGTTGATGGCGTGGTCGCCGGTCGCCCACAGGTGCTGGACGGCGTACGCGCGCCACGGCTGCCAGGCCCGAGACCTGCGGGTGAGGGCCGCGGGGGTGGTGGGCAGCCCCAGGGCGCCGGCGGCCAGGCGGACGCCGAGGTCGGTGGCGGTGAAGGCGTCCGGGTCGCCGAGGGCGCGCATGGCGATCGTCCCGACGGTCCAGGGGCCGATGCCGGGCAGTGCGGCGAGCTGCTCGCGGGCCCGCTGCCAGTCGCTGCCGGGGCCGAGGTCGAGCTCCGCGGAGGCCAGGGCGGCGGCGAGGGCGGTGAACGTGCGGCGGCGGGTGCGGGGCATGGCGAGTGTCTCCGGGTCGAGCGCGGCCAGGTCCCCGGGCGCCGGGAACAGGTGGGTCAGGCCGCCCTCCGGGTCCTCGACGGGCGTGCCGTGGGCGGTGACCAGGCGGGCGGCGAGGGTGCGGGCCGACGCCGTGGACACCTGCTGGCCGAGCACCGCGCGCAGGGCGAACTCCGCGGGGTCCACGGTGTGCGGCACCCTGCGGCCGGGGGCGCGTTCCACGAGCGGGGCCAGCAGCGGGTCCTGGGCGAGGAGGCCGTCGACGGCCTCAGGGTCGGCGTCGAGGTCCAGGAGGCGGCGGCAGCGGCTGACCGCGGCGGCCAGGTCACGCAGGTCGGTCAGGGCCAGCCGGCAGCCGATGTGCCCGTCCGCCGGGCGGAGGGTGGCGACGCCGTGCCCGTTCGGCAGCCGCATCGTGCAGCGGTAGGCGCCCTCCCGCCACTCCTCGGTGCCCGGCACGCCGGTGGCTGCCAGGTGCCCGAACAGGTTGTCCGGGAAGAGCGGCGCGCGGTAGGGCAGGCGCAGGGAGACCGTGCCGGTCGTCGCCGGCCCCGGGCGGGTACGGCCGGCGGCGCGGGCCCGCAGCTCGCTCGGGGAGAGCCCGAAGACCTCCCGCACGGTGTCGTTGAAGGCGCGGATGCTGGCGAACCCGGCGGCGAACGCCACCTCCCCCATCGGCAGCGGCGTCGTCTCGATCAGCAGCCGCGCCGTCTGCGCCCGCTGGGCCCGGGCCAGGGCGAGCGGACCGGCGCCCAGCTCGGCGACGAGCTGCCGCTCGATCTGGCGGGTGCTGTACCCCAGCCGCTCCCCCAGGCCGGGCACCCCTTCCCGGTCCACGACCCCGTCGGCGATCAGGCGCATGGCCCTGGCGGCCAGGTCGGCCCGCTCGTTCCAGCGCGGCGAGCCCGGGCTCGCGTCGGGACGGCAGCGCTTGCAGGCGCGGAAGCCGGCCTGCTGCGCGGCGGCCGCGCTCGGGTAGAAGGTCATGTTCTGCGGCTTGGGCGGCACCACGGGGCAGCTCGGCCTGCAGTAGATCCGCGTGGTCGTCACCGCGGTGAAGAACCACCCGTCGAAGCGGGCGTCCTTGGACTGTACGGCCCGGACGCACCGGTCCACGTCGTTGTGCATGCCGCCAGTATTGGCGGACCGCCCGCCCTCGATCTCGCGGAAATCCGACATCTGCGTCGGCCGGCCCCGGAGGGGACGGGCGTGGCGCCCGCGACGGGATCGGGGCGCCACACCGCGGCGGCGGCCCGGGGCGGGGGCACCCCGGGGACCGCCCTTCGTCTCCTAGTGTCCGTACCCGCCGTGCCCGTACCCGCCGTGGCCGCCGTGGCCGCCGTGCCCACCGGAGGCGTTGACGCAGACGTTGCCGGACGCGGGGTTCAGCAGGCCGACGATGTTGATCGAGTTGCCGCAGAGGTTGATCGGGATGTGGATCGGGACCTGGATGACGTTGCCCGAGATGACGCCCGGGGAACCGGCGGCCACGCCCTTGGCGCCCGCGTCGGCCAGCGCGTGGCCGGTCAGACCCGCGAGCGCCGCACCGAGGGTGGCGGTCAGGGCAGCCGTTTTGACGATTCGTGACATGGGGGAGACACCTTTGCTGCTTGGTCTTGCTCGGTCGAACTGGGGGGCGCCCGACCGGTAAGGGCCGGGGTGTGCTTTTCAACGCCCGGTGCCCGCAAAGGTTTCGTACGTGGTGCGGATGGGTGACCGCCTTTCTCCCCCGGCGTCCCGCCCTTTCCACGGCCCCGTCCATGCATACGCCACACAGGAATCCGCGGTAATTCCCGGGCGGAATTCCCCGTACGGCGCAGCGCTTTTCACCCCCGCTCCGCCGCCATCCGCACGGCGAAGGCCGTCAGCTCCTCGCACCACCCGTCGGCCAGCCGCGAGGAGGCCGCGGTCCGCGACGCCCGGTCCACCAGCTCGCGGATGAGGCGCTCGGCGATGCCGCGCTCCTCGCGCTCCAGAAGGATCTCCCGCAGCAGCTCCGCGTCCCAGTCGTACTCCGGGCCGCCGTCGAGGAAGCCGCGCAGCCGCCACGCGGCGTGCAGCGAGCGGGCGTAGGCGTCGTAGGCGGTGTCGAGGTCGCTCCGGCCGGCGAGCGCGGCGCCCAGCCGGAGCGGGTGCCGCAGGGCGTACCAGCCCGCCGTGCAGCCCCGGTCGCAGCCCGATATGCACCGCCCGGGCCACGGGTCGTCGAGGTATTCGGCGGCCATCGCCTCGTGCGCGTAGGTGCCGATCACGCGCTCGGTGCGCATGTCGTCCCAGATCTGCCACGCGGCGGCGGGCAGGCGCGCGGCGAGCCGGTCGCCGAGCGAGAGGGCGAGGTCGCCGGCGAGGGTGGCGGTGGAGTCGCCGAAGCGCCGGGCCTCGCCGGCCCAGCCGTTGCGCTCGTGCTCGGCGGCGCGGCTGACGTGCAGCGTGGGGATGCCGCGGCGCAGTGCGGCGTTGTCGCGCACGTCGCTGCGGATGAGGGTGCAGGTGTCGAGGAGTTCGAGGGCGGCGGCGGCCTCGACGGCCTCGGACGCCTCCGGGTCGCCGCCCGCCGCGAGATAGCCGGTGAGGAGGATGACCGGGCGGACCCGGTCGGCCCCCACGGCGACGAGTTCGGCGAGGGACTCCACGATGCCGGCGCCCCGCGCGTCGGCGGTGCGCCAGCGCCGGTGTTCGTCGTTGAGGAGGCCGCGCAGCCGTTTCTCGACCTGGTCGAGCATCCCGGCGCGCTGGATCTGGGGAACCGGCTCCCGGGGCGCCACCGCGCGGGGCAGCTGGGGTTGGGTCGTCATCGTGTGCCTCCCTGGATCGGTTTCGGTCCTGCGACCGACCCTGCCGGGCGGGCGCCCCGCCCGGGGGCGGAGCCTGACCGGCCAGAAGACTGCCCACGGGAACGCTCGGGAAGCGACGGTTTCCTGCCATACCGGAATGCGCCGTCCCTCCTGCTTCATGGCGCTCTCGACCGCCCGGCCGGCCGGTCGGGGCAGGCTCAGAAGGCGGCTTGCGGCCCGTGCGCGCGTACGAGGGTGGCTCGCGTGTGGCTCATAATCGGCTGTCGCCGCACGGCCGTCCTGGGCCGTTGCCCCGGCCACCGGTCGTATCATCCTCCGATTAGCCCGTGTGACCTGCACCGAAGCCGTCCCCCGGACCGTCGCCATCAGGCCAGT
>NZ_JBAMDC010000349.1:0-6706 GCF_036961605.1 Streptomyces sp. KLMMK | reverse complement strand
TGGCCGCCCTCAGCTACGGGCTCATCGAGGGTCCGGACCTGGGCTGGGCCGTGCCGCGCGTGCTGGTTCCGCTCGCCGTCGCCGTCCTCGCCGGGGCCGCCTTCGTCGTCCGCGAGCGCCGCGCGGCGGTCCGCGTGCTGCCCCGCGCGCTCTTCTCCGACGCCCGCTTCCCGGCCGCCAACGCCATCGGCTTCCTCTTCAACTTCGGCCTCTTCGGCGGGCTGTTCATGCTCGGCCTCTTCCTGCAGAACGCGCGCGGCGCGAGCCCCGTGCAGGCCGGCCTGGAGATGCTGCCCGTCCAGGCCGTCTGGCTCCTCGGCAACGTCCTCTACGCGAAGACCGGCCCGCGCACCGGCAACCGCGTGATCCTCGCGGTCACCCTCACCGTGGCCGCCGCAGGCACCCTCGCCCTGGCCCTGACCGTCTCGCCCGGCATGCCGTACTGGGTGCTCGCGACCGTCCTCGCCACGCTCAACGTCGGCATCGGCATGGCCTCCCCGGCGATGACCGGCGCCACCATGGAGTCCGCCGGCACCGAGCACTCGGGCATCGCGGGCGCCGCCCTCAACGCCAACCGCCAGATCGGCTCTCTTGTCGGCGTCGCCGCCGTCAGCGCCGTCCTCGCCGCGGCGGACGGCTGGTACGCGGGCGCGGCGGCATCCTTCGGGCTGACCGCGGGCGCCTACGCGGCGGCCGGGCTCGTCGCCTGGCTCGGCCTGCGCGCCGGTCGCCGCACGCCCCGTAGTCTTCCTGCGTGAGCGACAAGAGTGACAACGACCAGGGGTCCGGTGGCCGTCCGCCGGGAGCGGGGAAGATCTGGGGCGCCGGTGCGGCCACCGGCGTCGGGTCGATGCCCGGCGGCGACGCCCGCGAGGCCGCGAAGACCGTCACCGGGTCCCTGGAGACCCTGCCGTACCTGCCGGAGCTGCCCTCCCGCGGCCCCGGCGCCGACATGATCGGGCGCACCACCGGACTGCTGGTGGACGTCTACGCGCACGTGGAGCCCAGCGGATGGCGCGTCAGCGACCGGCCGGGCCGCGACACCAAGCGCGCCCGCTCCTGGCTGGGCGAGGACCTGGACGCGCTGGAGGAGTACACACAGGGCTACGAGGGCGCGCTCAAGGTCTCCGCCGTCGGCCCGTGGACCCTCGCCGCCGCCCTCGAACTGCGCGGCGGCGAGGCCGCCCTCGGCGACGCCGGCGCCTGCCGCGACCTGACGGCCTCGCTGGCCGAGGGGCTGCGGGGCCACCTCGCCGACGTACGGCGGCGGGTGCCCGGCGCCCGCGTCGTGCTGCAGCTGGACGAGCCGTCGCTGACCGCCGTCCTCACCGGGCACGTGCGCACCGCCAGCGGCTACCGCACCTACCGGGCCGTCGACCGGGCCGTGGTCGAGGGCGCCCTGCGCGACCTGGTGGCGGTCGCCCGCGAGACCACCGGCGAGGCGCCCGTCGTCCACTCCTGCGCCCCCGGCGTGCCGTTCGCGCTGCTGCGCCGGGCCGGCTTCCAAGGCATCTCGTTCGATTTTTCACTCTTCACCGAGCGTGAGGAAGAAGCGGTGGGAGAGGCGGTGGAGGCGGGTACCGCGTTGTTCGTGGGCGTGGTGCCGGGCACCGACGGCCCATTGTCAGACCCTGCCGGTAGCGTCATGGGTGTCAGGACGCTGTGGCGCAGGCTGGGGCTGGCACCGGGGACCCTCGCGGAGTCCGTGGTCGTCACGCCCTCGTGCGGGCTCGCGGGCGCTTCGCCCGCATATGCCCGCGCGGCCCTCGCCCACTGCGCCCGGGCGGCGAAATCACTCGCAGACAACCCTGAGTGACGGCGCTCATGGATCAACGGGAGGACGAGACGGTGGCTGTCGAACAGCAGGGCGGACGGCAGGGCGAAGAGCTCGCGGCGGGCTCCGCCGTGCCCGCGGAGGCGCGGGAGAAGCACGCACTGCTGGCCGAGCAGGTCGAGGAGCACCGCTTCCGGTATTACGTCAAGGACGCCCCCGTCGTCAGCGACGCCGAGTTCGACAAGCTGCTGCGCTCGCTGGAGGCCCTGGAGGACGAGCACCCGGAGCTGCGCACGCCCGACTCGCCCACCCAGAAGGTCGCCGGGGCCTACGAGACGGAGTTCACGGCCGTCGAGCACCGCGAGCGCATGCTCTCCCTCGACAACGCCTTCGACGACGAGGAGCTTGCCGCCTGGGCCGAGCGCATCGCCAAGGACATCGGCGGCGGCACGCCGTACCACTTCCTGTGCGAGCTCAAGGTCGACGGCCTCGCCGTCAACCTCACCTACGAGCACGGCCGCCTCACCCGCGCCGCCACCCGCGGCGACGGCCGCACCGGCGAGGACATCACGCCCAACGTCCGCACCATCGCCGAGATCCCCGACCGCCTCCGGGGCGACCGCATCCCGGCCCTCGTCGAGGTCCGCGGCGAGGTCTGCTTCCCGATGGAGAAGTTCGAGGAGCTCAACGCCGCCCTGGTGGAGGCCGGCAAGCCCCCCTTCGCCAACCCGCGCAACGCCGCCGCCGGCTCGCTGCGCCAGAAGGACCCGCGCGTCACCGCCACCCGCCCCCTGCACATGGTCGTCCACGGCATCGGCGCCCGCGAGGGCTTCGACATCGACCGCCAGTCGCAGGCCTACGGGCTGCTGCGCGAGTGGGGGCTGCCGACGGCGGCGCACGCCCAGGTCGTGGGCGACATGGCGGAGGTACGCAAGTTCATCGCCCACTACGGCGACCCCGACGTGCGCCACTCGATGGAGCACGAGATCGACGGCGTCGTCGTCAAGCTCGACGAGATCCCCCTCCAGGGGCGGCTCGGCTCCACCGCACGCGCCCCCCGCTGGGCCATCGCGTGGAAGTACGCCCCGGAGGAGGTCAACACCAAGCTGGTGGACATCCGCGTGGGCGTCGGCCGCACGGGCCGCGTCACGCCGTACGCCGTGGTCGAGCCGGTCACGGTCGCGGGCTCCGAGGTCGAGTTCGCCACCCTGCACAACCAGGACGTCGTCAAGGCCAAGGGCGTCCTCATCGGCGACACCGTCGTGCTGCGCAAGGCGGGCGACGTGATCCCCGAGATCCTCGGCCCGGTGGCCGACCTGCGGGACGGCACGGAGCGGGAGTTCGTGATGCCCGCGCAGTGCCCCGAGTGCCGCACGCCGCTGCGGCCCATGAAGGAGGGCGACATCGACCTCCGCTGCCCCAACGCCCGCGCCTGCCCCGCCCAGATCCGCGAGCGCCTCTTCTACCTCGCCGGCCGCCAGTGCCTCGACATCGAGAACCTCGGCTACGTGGCGTCCACGGCGCTCACCCAGCCGCTGGAGCCCGCCGAGCCGCCCCTGCGGGACGAGGGCGACCTGTTCGGCATGACCATCGAACAGCTGCTGCCCATCAAGTCCCACGTCGTGGACCCGGACTCCGGCCTGCCCAAGCGCGACCCGAAGACGGGCGAGGAGAAGGTCGTCACCTTCTTCGCCAACCAGAAGGGCGAGCCGAAGAAGAACGCCCTGGCCATGCTGGAGAACATCCAGGCGGCCAGGCAGCGTCCCCTCGCCCGCATCATCAACGGTCTGTCCATCCGTCACGTGGGCCCGGTCTCGGCCGCCACCCTCGCCCGCGAGTTCCGGTCGATCGACCGCCTCGCTGCGGCGACGGAGGAGGAGCTCGTCGCCGTGGATGGCGTCTCCGACACTATCGCCGCCGCCGTCCGCGAATGGTTCGCCGAGGACTGGCACCGCGAGATCATCGAGAAGTGGCGCGCCGCCGGCGTCCGGATGGAGGAGGAGGCCGGGGAGGACGAAGGCCCGCGCCCCCTCGCCGGCCTGACGGTCGTCGTCACCGGCACCCTCTCCTCCTACACCCGCGACGGCGCCAAGGAGGCCCTGCAGAGCCGGGGCGCCAAGGTCACCGGCTCGGTGTCGAAGAAGACGGACTTCGTGGTCGTCGGCGACAACCCCGGGTCCAAGTACGACAAGGCCATGCAGCTGAAGGTCCCCGTCCTGGAGGAGGACGGCTTCGCCGTGCTCCTCGCCGAAGGGCCCGATGCTGCGCGGGAAGCGGCCGTCCCGCAAGAGGGCGCGGGAGCAAGCGGGGGCGCGGGCGCGGACGAGAGCACCAAGGCCGGGGCGTAGCGGGCAGGGGGTGCGGGTAGCCCCTCCGCACCCCCCACCACCCGCGCCGTCACCCGCCCCACGCGGAGCGGCGCCGCCGGCGGAAGGCAGGTTCGCACACCGGTCGCCACCCCAGCGGAGTAATGCCCGCATAGGCAGTGGGCATTACCCCTACAGCGCATACCAGATGGCTACAAGAGGCCGGATCCCAATCGGGCAACCGCTGCCGATCGCTGCCCGCCGTAGCCTTCTGCGGCCTACTGTTGAGATGTGCGCCTGCCGTGGCGCGGGCACCGCCGGCTGTGAGAGGGACGGGCATGAAACCCACCGACAGCGCCGAACCGGCATCCCGGCTGCGCCGGGTCCCTCCGCCCGCGCTGCCGACGGTCTGCGTCACCGTGGCGGTGCTCGCACTGGCCGGGGAGATCTGCCGGGTGCTCACCGCGGGCCACTCCGTCTTCCCCGGACGCACCGTCGGCTGGTCGCTGGCCGTTCTCACCGGCCTCATCGTCGCCCACCTCGTCGCCCTCGGGCGCGATCGCTGGTGGGGAGGCACGGGCTCCGGAGCCGCCCTCACCCTCGCCGTCCTCCTCCTCTACGGCTGGCTGCCCGCCGTCCTGATCAGCATCGCCGTCGTCCTGCTCGTCGCCACGGCGCGCCGCCACCGCTGGCGCCAGGCCTTACTCCACGGTGCCGTCGACATCCTCGGCATCGGCGCCGCCGGGCTCGCCCTCGCCGTGTGCGGCGTCGTCTCCACCGTCGAGCGCCCCTGGCTGCCCGACGAGTGGCCGCTCACCGCCATCCCCAAGGTGGCCTTCGCCGCCTTCATGTACCTCGCCGTCACCCGCGCCCTGCTCTGGTACTCCATGGCCCCCCGGGCCGGCCTCAGCACCATCGCCCGCACCGCCCTCGTCCGGCAGGCCCTCGTCGGCGGCGCCCTCCTCGGCATCGCCCCGCTGATCGCCGTCGTCGCCGACCACGCGCCGCTGCTGCTGCCGCTGTTCGCCGTCCCCCTCATCGCCCTCGACTCCACCCTGTGGATCGCCCGCGCCCGCGCCGAGGAACAGCTGCGCGACCCCCTCACCGGACTGCCCAACCGCCAGTGGCTGCTGGAGCGCACCTGGAGCGCGCTCGACGAGGCCGAGCGCGCCGGCACCCGCTCCGCCCTCGTCCTCATCGACCTCGATCGCTTCCGCTCCGTCAACGACACCCTCGGCCACCTCGCCGGGGACCGGCTGCTGCTGCAGATAGCCGAGCGGCTGCGCCTCGCCCTGCCGCGCGACGCGGAAGCGGCGCGGCTCGGCGGCGACGAGTTCGCGGTGCTCCTGCCCACCGCCGACTCCCTCACCAGCGCCCAGCGCGTGGCCCGTTCCCTGGTGGCCGCGCTGGGCTCGCCGCTCGACCTCGACGGGCTCACCCTCGTGCTGGAGGCCAGCGCCGGCGTCGCCGTCTATCCCGACCACGCCCTCGACGCCGAGGGGCTGCTGCGCCGGGCCGACGTCGCCATGTACCAGGCCAAGCGCGACCGCAGCGGCGTCGAGGTCTACGAGGCCCGCCGCGACGGCAACACCCCCGACCGGCTCGGCCTCCTCGGCGACCTGCGGCGCGCGCTCGACGCGGGCGACGTCGAGCTGCACTACCAGCCCAAGGTCGGCTTCGACGGGCACGTCGAGGGCCTGGAGGCGCTGGTGCGCTGGGTCCACCCGGAGCGGGGCAGGGTCTCCCCGGACGAGTTCATCGCCATCGCCGAATCCTCCGGCCTCATGCCGAGGCTCACCGAGTACGTCCTGGAGACGGCCCTCGGCCAGGTGGCGAAGTGGCGGGCCATGGGCCTGGAGGTGCCGGTCGCCGTCAACGTCTCCCCGCGCGACGTTCACACTCCCGGGTTCGCGGGATCGGTCGCGGCGCGGCTGGCCCGGCACGGGGTCCCCGCGGGGGCGCTGCAGCTGGAGATAACCGAGCACGTCCTGCTGGAGGACCCGCAGCGGGCCGCGGACACCCTGGCGGGGCTGACGGGGCACGGGGTGAAGATGTCGCTGGACGACTTCGGCACGGGGTATTCGTCGCTGGTCCACCTCCGCCGGCTCCCGGTGAGCGAGCTGAAGATCGACCGGTCGTTCGTGGCCCGCCTCGCCATCGACAACGAGGACGCCGAGATCGTCCGCTGCACGCTCGACCTCGCCCACTCCCTCGGCCTGCTCGTCGTCGCCGAGGGCGTCGAGGACGACGAGACCTGGGAGCGGCTGCGCGACCTGGGCTGCGACGCGGTCCAGGGCTGGCTCGTCGCCGCGGCCATGCCGCCGGACGAGACCACGGCGTGGCTGCGCCTGCGCAACGAGTCCGGCTGGCACCGGGAGGCCGACCGCGTGGCCGCGGGGTCCGCTGCGGCGGCGCCCGCCGCGGCGGAGGAGGACGCGGTCACGTAGGGGTTGCGGCCGGTCAGGCACCGCCGGGCTCCCCGGTGGTGGTTGCGCGCCGCGGCGGAGCAAGCTCCCGCCTGCCCGGCCGCGCCCGGCAATCTCTCCCGCCGCGGCGGCGATCAGCCCCCACCGGGGTGACCGGCGGTGCCGGGCGACCCGGCCCGTAGGGCATGCCGGACGCCCCG